>JABFRZ010000550.1 GCA_013140785.1 Planctomycetota bacterium
GGCGCTGGATAGTTCGGCGCGTGCTCTTCCTGCCGAAGGACATCGTCCTGCGCGGCGAGGAAGGCACCGTGCTGGCTCTGCCCGCGCCCGCACTGACATCCGCGGCCGCCGAGGCGGGCGCGCGTGAGCTGGAGCTCACCGATGCGCACGAGTTCGTGGGCGACACGCGCGTGCAGATCCTGCCGCCGATCGGGAGCGAGTTTTTCGGCGACGGTGCGACCAAATCGCTCGAGCTGCAGCCGCTGGTGCGCGTCGAGGGTCGGAAGCTGGTGCTGGCCGAGCCGCTCGGCCTCGCGCTCCCGGCCGGGAGCCGCGTCGGCTATCCGCACAAGCTCCTGTGGGTCCATCCGGAGGGTCTGGCGACGATCGAGGACCTCGCCTTCGAGGGCGGACGCGTCGAGGCGATTCCGATGCCCGGGCATTCGCAGCGCTGCGCGATCTGGGCCAGCGCGCCCTTCGGGTTCGAGCAGCAGCGCCTCGGCCCACCGGGCCGTGGAGTGGTCGTGCGGCGCTGCCGCTTCTCGGACTGGTACGGACGCGGGGTGGCCTTCTACAACCACGAGGACGGCGTGGTCGAGGACTGCCGCTTCGAACGCATCAGCGACGAGGCCATCGACCTCGACCACTTCGTGGAGCGCTTCCGCATTGCACGCAACGAGGTGCGCGACGTGCTGTGGGGCATCGTGCTGAACGACGCCTCGCGCAACGTGGTCGAGGCGAACGAGATCGAGGGCTGCGACATCGGCATCTGGAGCTGGCAGTACGAGCTCACCCCGCGCCAGGGCATCAACGAGGAGAACGTGATCCGCGCCAACGTGATTCGCGGCGCGCGCCAAGACGCGATCCGGATCGACAAGAGCTGCGTGCGCTACGTGATCCGAGACAACCAGGTCGAGGGCTCGATCGTGGTGGTCGAGGCCGACAACACCGTCGGGCCGAACACGCAGCTCTGAGCGGCCGCGCAGCCGTAACGCGTCAGCCCGGCTGCCGCGCGGCCGCGCGCGGTTGCGGCACGAGCTCGTCGCTTCCCGGCCCCTGGCGGATGGGCACGGCAGGGAGGACCTGGTCGGCAAGGTGCATGGCCGATTCCGCCATGCGCCGCCCGCAGCAGGAGAACCCGTGCCCCTTGCAGGAGAAGGCCACGAGCTCGACACGGCCGCAGCTCGCGCAGTGAACGCGCGCGAAGCCGTTGGCGAGGATCCCGCAGTCGAGGTAGGCGTAGAGCTCGCGCCGCACGAAATCGGGTAACCCCGACCCCGCTCGCTCGTGCTGACCGACGCCGAGGCGGCGTTTCGCGTGCAGAAGAGCGAACTCAGGATACGCCCTGTCTGGCACCACCGCGAAGATCGAGTACAGGCGCACATCTTCGTGTGTTTTTTGGCCTAGGTCCTCCGGAAGACACTGGAGCTCAATGAAGTGGGGAACATCTTCGGCGAGGCTCGCGAAAACGAAATCCGCGGATCGGGCGTGGGTATCGTAGAAGTGGACGTCGGTATCGGCACCGACGAGGGCGGCAATCACGATCGTGACACGATCGGCGTCGATACGCGGCCGCCGTCGTCCGCGCCCAACGCGCCCCGGGCCAACCATGCCACTTTCCCTGGCTGCACTGGTCATCGACCACGAGTTCGACCACTCCAAGAATTGTGAAGGCTACCCGTTCGATCCTACGACCGCACATCCCCCGAACCCAGGCGAGTGCAACCACGCGGGCATGCACTTCGACCAGGTCGCCCGGGCGGTCGCGCAAGGGTGCCAGTATCTGGGTGCCGCAAGGTGCATCGGACTCGCCAATTCGATGCGGGCGGGCCTACACCACGCTCGGAAGTGCCAAGCTGCTGGCGGAACCCCTCCCAGCGGTACCGCCGCGGGCGTCTCCCTCGCAGAGTGTTGCTTCTGACCGGAGAAAGCAAAATGAAGTCCTATTTGACTGTCCTGAAGACGGCTAGCCCAGCGATCGTCGCATCCGGGGCGTTGATGGGAGCCATCCATGGGCAGCATGTGCAGCCCACGCAATCGCCGCCTCCGCCGATCGCTACGCCACACCAGACGTACGTCCTTCCGGTGGAAATGGAATCGGACGCTCTGATAGGCGAGGTATTGGTGCATACTCTCGACAAGCAGGTTGAGGTGCGCTGGAGCTTTGGCGATGCGAGTGCCCGCCAGTTCTATCAAGAGCCGTTCGACATCGCCTATTGGCCGACTGCTGCGGCTCGCGTCACGGATACGAGACTCACGAACGGGACGCACGTCCTCGTGGCGGGGAAGCGGCCGGGCGTCGGTACGACCGTGATCGAACGGTGGGAGTTCGCGTTTCCAGGTCTTCCGAGCGCGGAGACTCCGACCGTAGTGAGCAAGACGGCGCTCTTCGACGCGAACGTCGTGGGAAAAAGGGTCGTGCGTCTGATGGAGCCGGTGAACGGTGTCGTGGGGAAGATATTCGTCCAGTTCCACGACTCAGATTCGCTCTTTCTCGTGGATGCTACGACTGGTCAGTTTACTCTCGTCGGCACGCCGGCCACGGTGCCCATGCTTGCTGATGATGCGCTTTGCGCGATGAGCGGAGCGCGTGTCGGCGCAACAAGCTACGCGTACTTCTACCAATCGAATTTTGCCGTATTGGACCACGGTGTGTTGCTGTGTTATGACAACAATGCCGACGGCGTGATCGACGTGTGGCAGACGCTCGCCAATGTCAATGCTTGGGAAGCATTCCTCGATTCGGCCTCGTTCGTCGAGACCTATCTAGACTGAGCGGATTGACGCGCTCCTGCCCGTTGCCTTCGCTTCAGGTCGAGGGCTCGATCGTGGTGGTCGAGGCCGACAACACGGTTGGGCCGAACACGCAGCTCTGAACCGCCTCTGAAAGCCGCGCGGCCGAGACGCGTCAGCCCGGCTGCCGCGCGGCCGCGCGCGGTTGCGGCACGAGCTCGTCGTTTCCTGGCCCCGGCGAGGCTCCGAACAGGCCGGCGTGGACGGCGCGCAGGGCGGCGGCGAGGTTTTCGGAGCGCGTCAGGAAGGCGCGGCTCGAGGAGCCATCGCCGCCGGGGGC
>JABFRZ010000009.1 GCA_013140785.1 Planctomycetota bacterium
GGCCTACCGCGGGCGGCGGGTGGTGAACGGGGTCTCCTTCCACGTGGACCGGGGCGAGATCGTGGGCCTCCTGGGCCCGAACGGGGCCGGCAAGACCACCAGCTTTCGCATGACCGTGGGCCTGACCCCACCGGACGCGGGCGAGGTCTTGCTCGAGGGCCGCGAGTGCTCGCGCCTGCCGATGTTCAAGCGCGCGCGCCTCGGCATGGGTTACCTGCCGCAGGAGCCGAGCATCTTTCGGCGCATGAAGGTGCGCCACAATCTCTTGGCCGTGCTCGAGGCCATGCCGCTCGCGCGCGCGCAACGACACGCGCGCGCTGACGAGCTCCTGGCCGAGCTGGACCTCGAGCACCTCGCCGGCAATCTCGCCGACACGCTCTCGGGCGGCGAGCGTCGCCGCCTCGAGATCGCGCGCGCGCTCGCGACCGACCCTTCGATCCTGCTGCTCGACGAGCCCTTCGCCGGCGTCGATCCGATCGCGGTCGAAGAGATCCAAACCCTGATCGGTCGCCTGCGCCAGCGCAACCTGGGCATCCTCATCACCGACCACAACGTGCGCGAGACGCTGCACTCGACCGATCGCGCCTACATCATCCACCAGGGCCGCATCCTGCGCGAAGGCACGGCCGCGCAGCTGGTCGAGGATCCGAAGGTGCGTGAGGTCTACCTCGGTCACAGCTTCGACACCAAGGTCCGCCGCGGGGTCACGGCCGAGGAAGAGCGCGGGCTTGGGGAGCCATGAGCTGAGCTACTGGGGCCGCGGCCCCGGCACGTCTTCGCGAATCCGTCCCCAAGGTCGGCCGTGAGCCAATGGCTTTGGCGTGAGTCCTTCCTTGGCTCGGCAAGGAGGGCGGACCCTGCATGCGTAGTGGATCCATCTCGACATCCTCGGCGGCCCGCCCGTCCTCTTGGCCACGACGCCGAGCGACGAGGCCCCGGTCTTCTCGATCGACGCGCTCGAGCTCGCGCCCGACGGCCTGAACGTGAACTACGTCCTGGTCATCTCCTCTGGCGTCTACAGCGTGCCGGTGAACGCGAGCCGGGCGGAGGTTCGGCTCGGCCGGGGAGTGCAGCCCTTCGCCTTCACGCCGGACGGCCAGCGCACGCTGCTCGGGCGCGAGCGTGAGCGGACACGCGCCCCAGTTCACGCCTGATGGCAGCACCGCCCGAGTTCGTGACGAACTCGGGCGAGCTCGAGCTGTTCGAGGTGCCGGTGGATGGAAGCGCGGCCGCTCAGAGATTGAACGACACGCTCGCGCCGACGAGCCACGGCATCTGGTCGGGCGAGCAGCCGGCCTTTCGCATCAGCTCGGACGGCGCGCGCGTGGTCTACGCCGCCGACCAGGAGAGTGCCGGGACTTACGAGCTCTTCAGCGTGCCGCTCGAGCACAGCTCGCTCGCGCTGAAGCTGAACGGGACGCTCGCGCCAGGCGCGAACGTCTTCGGGAACTTCATGGTCAGCCCCGACGGCGCGCGCGTCCTGTACCTGGTGGACCATACCTGGTGGACCAGGAGGTGCGCTTCCAGAGCGAGCTCCACAGCGCCCCGAGCGCTGGCTCGGCCGCGCCCATCGGGCTGAACCCCAACCTGGCGCCGGGTCGCAACGTGATCCTGCCCTTCCGGATCACGCCCAACGGGAAGCGCGTTGTCTTCCTGGCCGATCAGGACACCGCCACCGCCTTCGAGTGCTACTGCGTGCCCATCGACGGGAGCGCCAAGCCCGTCAAGGTCAGCGGGAAGATGACGGAGGGCGGCGACGTCGTCCTCGGGCCCTACTTGGCCGATCAGCAGGCGAACGAGGTCTTCGAGCTCTACCTGGTTGCGGCGAGCGGCAGCACGCCGCCGCTGCGCGTGAACAACCCGCTCGTCTCGGGTGGCGACGTGCAGGGCGATTTCCGGATGGCGCCCGACCTGCGGCACGTGCTCAACCCGGGCGGACCAAGGAGTGGACGGGGTCTTCGAGCTGTTCTCGCGCGAGCTGGCACCGCTCCCCACGCGGCCCGCGGAGAGCGCGATCCCTCCCAAGCGTACGCCCCTTCTGAAGCGGCGGGCCTCGCCGGGCGGCGCGCAAGAATGCCGGCGTGCGAATGCCGGGAGACGGGTTCCCGCCGCGCGGGCCCGGCGCTATCCTCCCGGCCCCTTTTGGAGCGCGCCTCCCCGCCATGAGAATCATCGCCTGCATCAAGCGGGTCCCGACCACGGACCTCCAACCGCGTGTGGCTGCGGACGGCAAGAGTCTGGACACGGCCGGCGTCCAGTACATGGCTTCGTTCTACGACGAGATCGCGGTCGAGGAGGCGCTCAAGCAGAAGGAGAAGCACGGCGGCGAGGTGACCGTGCTCACGATCGGGCCCGCGGAGGCAACCAAGGAAGTGCGCGAGGCGCTCGCGAAGGGGGCCGACAAGGGCGTGATCCTGGTGGACGCCGCGTGGGCCGGGCGCGATCCGCTCGCGACCGCCAAGGCGCTCGCGGAGAAGATCAAGGCGCTAGGGCCGGACCTCGTGCTGCTCGGGCGCGTGGCCACTGACCGCGACAACGCTTCGGTCGGGCCGATGCTCGCGACGCTGCTTGGCTGGGCGTGCGTGACCGACATCGTCGGGCTCGAGTTGGACGGAACGAAGGGCAGCGCGCGGCGCGAAGCCGACGGCGGGCTCGAGACCTTCAGCTTCGCGCTGCCGGCCGTGCTGACGTGTCAGAAGGACCTCAACGAGCCGCGCTACGCCGGGCTCAAGGGCATCATGGCCGCGAAGAAGAAGCCGGTGGAAGAGAGCCCGGCCCCCGCGAGCTCCTCGCAGGTCGAGATCGTGAAGCTCGCGCTGCCGCCCACGCGCAAGGCGGGCCGCATCGTCGGCGAGGGCGCGGCCGCGGTCCCGGCGTTGATCGATGCGCTGCGCACCGAGGCCAAGATCCTCTAGTTGGACGGCTAGCCCAATGACCACCATCGTCGTCTTCGTCGAACACGCGGCCGGAGCGCCACGCCGCGGCAGCCTCGAGGCCCTCGGCGCGGCCGGCGCGCTCGGCGCCCAGGTGATCGCCGTCCTGTGCGGC
>JABFRZ010000084.1 GCA_013140785.1 Planctomycetota bacterium
CGAAGGGCGTGTTGTTGGCGGGCTCGCTGGCCAGGTTCCCGCTGAAGAGGCAATTGACGATCGTGATCGGGGCCCCGCTGTAGACGCCGCCGCCGAGGCTCGCCTCGTTGCGCAGGAAGATGCAGTTCGCGATGCGTGCGTCGGGCGAATTGTTGGCGATCCCGCCGCCCTGGGTGACGAGCTGGTGCCCGAGGTTGTAGGCCCAGTTGTCGTCGAAGTAGCAGTCGGAGACGCGCAAGACCGAGCCCGCGTCGTTGTAGATCCCGCCGCCGCGCCCCTGTACTCCGTTCAACTCGCGGCAGAAGTTCCCGATGAACCGGGAGCGTCGGACCGTGAGCGCACCGGTGCCCACAGCACGGATCCCGCCGCCGTCGCCGATCTGCGACCAGCACCCGTCGAAGAAGCAGTCCTCGAAGGTGACGGCGGCGCTGGAGATGAAGGCCCCCGCAGCGCTCCCCGCGATGAGGTCCACGAACCAGCAGTTCCTGACCGTGAGCGAGCCGCCCTGGATGATCATCCCTCCGCCCGCATGCTGGCTGGTGAGCGTGCCGTCGAGCCTGAAGCCATCGACCACCGTCCCCACGGCGGCATTCACGAACGTCAGGACGACAACCCCGCGGAAGGGGTGGAAGCCCGTGAGCCGAGAGACGTTCGCGGCGATGTTCCGCTGGTCGAGCGCGCTCTCGTGGCCCGCGAACCCGCCGTAGAAGGAGACACCCGCGGGCGCGATGAAGCCCGCGTTGCTCGGCACCGGATACGTCCCGTCGGCGACCCAAACGTCGTCTCCGGGTTGGGCGGCGAGCAGCGCGGCATCGAAGGTGGGGAATGCGTTGGACCAGGAGGTGCCGCTTTGGTTGCCGAGCGCGAAGGGATCGACATAGCGCACTTCGGCGGACGCGGCGCCGCCTGAGCAGAGGAGAGCCAGCGTGAACAGGATTCGATTCAGGGGCTGCATGAGAGTTCCTTGCTGAGGCCGATGGCGTGGATCACCGCAGGGCAGGATCACCGCAAGGAGGATAGTCGAGGTCGAGAAGAATGGGTTGAGCCCATGACCCAGGCGTTCCCTCAGCGGCCGAACGTCAAGTCCATCGCGTTGGTGAGGTTGATCCCCGGGCGACCGCCCAGCAGGAAGGCCTGGGTCGTGAGCTGGATGCCCACCAGGCTCGGGTCGTTCGGCACGCCGAGCTCCCAGGTCGCGAGTGGACCGCTGCGTGGCGGCAGGAATGTCGCGCCGTCGAGCTCGAGCAGCAACGTCTGGCCCGAGGGCAAGAGCACCGAGGTGGGCACCAACGAGGCGATCAAGATCGCGACGACGTCGCCGCTCGACGTCAGGTCCACGCGCGCGTGGAGGGTCGTGCCGAGCACGGGCGGCGTGGCCGTGAAGCAGGCGTAGTTCGCCGGCGCGTGGCGCGCCTGGGCCGTGGCGCGCGGACAAGCGTTCGCGAGCGGCGGTCCGAGACAGACCAGCGCGGCCTTGGGCGCGCCCTCGTCGGAGTAGGGCAGATGGATCGGCAAGGTGAGCGACTGATCCATGTCGTTCCAGAAGCCGAAGGCGTCCACGGTCGGCGCGTCCTGGTCGCTCATGAAGCTGTACCAGTTGACGAGCTCCACGCCTTCCTCGACCAGCATGGGCACGAAGCGCGCGCTGAACAGCTCGAACAGGCGTGCATCGCTCTGCAGCGCGCGCGCCGCGGCGGCCCAGGGCCGGCCGGCCGATTTCAGGTTGAGGCCAGCTTCGTAGAGCTCGAGCGCGGGGTTCGAGCCGTCGGGGTTGAGCCAGCCCTGCGCGAGGGTTGCGTGCTGCGCGAGCAGCGGACGCAGCCGGTCGAGCGTGGCCCCGGCGGCGTCGAGCAACTGGCTCGGGCTCGGGCAGTTCGGGCACGCGCCCGCGCTCGAGCCCGCCAGCCACGCGTCCATGTCCGGCTTGCGCGGCCCGAGGTACAGCGCGGGGCCGAGCGCGTGAACGTGGGTGCCGGGGCGGAGGTTCGCGAGCAGTCTCTGCGTGTACCCCGGGTCACCCACGAAGCCGCCGACGTACTTGCAGAGGCGCGGCGCGTGGGGGCCGGCGAAGACCGATTCGGCCGTGTCGAACAAGAGCTGGATCTCGCCCGCCACCTGTAGAACGAACGGGATGCCCTTCCGCACGGCCTCGGAGTTCATCCAGGCGTTGACCGGGAAGAGCGAGTTCCAGATCTCGTTCGAGAGCTCGACCGTGAGCGTGAGCGCGGGATCGAGCCCGGCGAATGCGCGTCCGCCGAAGAGCCCGGGGATGGCGGGCGAGCCGTCGCGCACGCGCCGTAGCTGATCGCCGAGGAAGTGCACGTAGTCGCCCACGGACATGTCGCTCGCGCGATGCGGGAGCTGGAAGTGCAGGTTCGCGCCGAGCGCGTTGCACAGCGCGACCTGGTACTCCGGCGCCACGCCGCGCAGCGTTCCTTGGCTCGGGCTCCTTGTGCCGATCACGCCCGCGAGGTCGAACACGAATCCGCCGCGGGCGAGCGGGCGTCCGTACTCGTTCACGCGCGTCCAGTCGAGCGTGCGCCAGGTGTGCGGTCCGCGTCCGGCGTTCAGCGCGCGCACCTTGGCCACGAAGGGCGGCCAGAAAATGCGGCCCGAGCGCTCCATGCCTGGCAACCAGACGTGCACGTCGCGCACCGGATCGCCGGGGTCGGTCGCGGTCCAGGAAACCGAGAGCAGTGCATTGCCGTTTCCGATGGTCGGATCCACCAGGACCTCGACCCGGCTTGCGCCACGTTGCTGCTCGCCGGCCACGTAGGGACCCTCCAGCCTCACGTGCCCGGCTCCGCTCCAAGTCACGACGTACGGCTTCTCACGGCCGTCCGGGAGCGTGCCTTCCATGGAGCCGAACAGCATCGCGCCGTAGCGTTGGCCCGGCGCGAGTTGCGCGGGGTCGGGCCAGCCCGCGCCGATCACGCCCGAGCCCGGCGCGAGCAACGGCGCCGCGGACAACGGGCCGTTGTTCCAGTACGACATCGCGCGCACGCGCTGGAAGGCGTCGGCGAAGACGATCGCGCGCGAGCTCCACGTCTGGAAGCTCGGGTTCATCCCGTATTCGAGCGCGGACTGACACGGAGCCTGGGAGCGCGCGAGCGGCGCGTGCAGTGCAAGGACGACCAGCGCGGCGAGTGCGCTGAACGGAGCACGAGTCCTGCGAGCCATGCGGATCCTCCGAGGCCAGATCGGCCAGACGGGCGAAGCGAGGGTGCGAAGCGAGGGTGGGGAGCGTTCCTCGTCCGGGTGCCGTGGGCTGCGCGCGAAGGACGGGAACGACGGGGCGCGCACGTCGCGCTGCGCCGAGGGAGCAGGGAGTACCGCCCGCTCTCGCGGGAATCCAGCGTCCAGCGGACTTTCTGGGCCGCCGAGCGTGGGCCGGCGCACGCCCGCGCGCGAGCTACGTTGACCGCGCGCTCACCCGCTCAGATTCCGAACGTCAGGTCCACCGCGTTGGAGAGTCGGATTCCTCTGGAGCCGCCGAGCACAACAGCCTGGATCGTGAGCTCCAGGCCGGCGAGGGCCGGGTCATTGGGAAGGCGCAGCGACCAGGCTGCAACGGGGCCGGCCTGGGCTGGGAAGAGCACGGCCCCATGCGCCGATCCGAAGGCCTTGGGGCCGGAGGGCGAAGCCGCCGGGGGGGAACTCCGTGAGCCTAGTACCAGGGCGCGCTCGCCCGCGCTCGCGAGCTCGACCTCTGCTCGGAAGGTGGCGCCGAGCACCGGCGGCGTTGCCGTGAGCACCGGAGCCTTGTCCGACGCTTGGCGCGAGAAGGCTCGCGCGCGCGGACAGTCGCCCGCGAGTGGTGGCCCGAGGTAGACCACCGCGGCCTTGGGCGCGCCCTCGTCTTCGTAGGGCTGCTGCACCGGCAGGGTCAGCTCCTGGTCCATGTCGTTCCAGATCCCATGCGCATCGACGCGCGGCGCGTCCTGGTCGCTCATGAAGCTGTACCAGTTGAGGAGCTCGACGCCCTCTTCCATGAGCATCGGCACGTATTGATTGGTGAGCATCTCGAACACGCGTGGATCGGTCTGCGCCGCGCGCCCCGCGGCGGCCCAGGGACGGCGGTGGGCCCGCAGGTGCATGCCGCCCTCGTAGAGCTCGAACGCGGGGTTTGAGCCGTCGGGGTTGAGCCAGGCGTCGGCGATCTCGCGGTGGGCGCGGAGCTTCGGCCTCAGGGACTCGACCCGGGCCGAGGCCGAGTCGAGCAGCGCGGTGGTATCGGGGCAATTCGGGCACGCGCTCGCGCTCGAGCCAACCAACCACGCGACGATCTCGGGCTTCTGCGGTCCGAGGTAGGCCGCGGACCCGAGCGCGTCCACCTGCGTGCCAGGTCGGAGGAACGCCAGGATCTTCGCGGCGTAGGTCGGAGCCGCGCTGAAACCTCCCACGTATGTGCGCAGCCGCGCGTGGTTTGGGCCCTCGAACACGGCCTCGGCCGTGTCGAACAGGAGCTGGACCTCGCCAGCTACCTGCTGGATGTAGGTGATGTTCCGGCGCAGCGCCTCGAGGTTCATCCAGAGGCTGACGGGGAAGTCGCCGTTCCAGATCTCGTTGGAGAGCTCGACCGTCACCGTCAGCGCGGGCTCCAGCCCGGCGAAGGCTCGGCCGCCATAGAGACCCGGGATGCCGGGCGAGCCGTCCCGCACGATGCGTAGTTGCTCGTACAGGAAGGCCGCATAGTCGCTGCCGGTCATGTCCTTCGTGCGGTGCGGGAGCTGCAGGTGCAGGTTCATCCCCAGCAGATTGCACAGGGCGATCTGGTACTCGAGCGCCACCCCGCGTGCGGTCCCTTGGCTCGGACTGCCCGGGCCGATGACGCCAACGCGGTCGAAGACGAAGCCGTCGGCCGCGGGGGGCCGGCCGTAGTCGTTCACGCGCGTCCAGTCGAGCGTGCGCCAGGTGTGCGGGCCGCGCCCGGCGTTCATCGCCTTCAGCTTGTCCACGAACGGCGGCCAGAAGATGCGCGTGCCGCGCTCCATGCCCGGCAGCCAGACGTGCACGTTGCGCACCGGATCGGCAGGGTCGAGGGCTGTCCAAGATATCGACAGGAGCGAGCTCGCGCTTTCCAGGGTCGGATCCACGTGGACCTCGACGCGCGCGGCGCTCCGGTTGGCGTGTGCCACTACCGACGGACCTTCGAGCATCACGTGCCCTTTCCCGTTCCACGTCACGACGTAGGGCTGCACTCGGCCGTCGGGGAGCGTGCCGTCCATCTGGCCGAACAGCATCGAGCCGTAGCGCTGACCCGGGCCGAGCCGTGCGGGATCGGGCCAGCCCGCGCCGGGGAGGCCGGAGCCGAGGGCGATCAACGGCGCTTCATCCAGAGGCCCGTCGTTCCAGTAGAAGAACGTCTTCACCCGCTGGAAGGCGTCGGCGAAGACGATCGCGCGCGAGCTCCAGTTCTGGAAGCTCGGGTTCATGCCGTACTGGATGGCCGGCTGGCACGCGCCCTGAGCGTCGGCCGGCCGGGCCGCGAGGAGCGGCGCGACCAGCGCGAGCGAGCACAGGGAGAACCGGGTTAGGGCGCGGGATCGAGCGGAGAGCGACGGGAGTGAGAAACGAACGTTGCGGGCCATGGCGAGTCAGGCAAGGACCCCGCGCGGGGCGGGGCATGGTGCGGAACCGAGGTGAGGAGCGTGTCCCCAGGAAGAGGGACGAGTCCGGTTCGATGCGGGAAGGTCGTCGAGCCGGTTGGTGTGGATCGAGCTGCGTGCGTCAAGTCCATGGCGAGCATGGCTACTGCCGCGTGAAGGTGTCGAACAGCGTGGACTGCGAGTTCGCCGCCTGCGGGCCGCCGCCGGGCAGGAACACGTGGCCCTGGTAGAGCACGGGGAAGATGCCATGGCGCGGGTTGGGCATGGGCTTCTCGCTGCGCCAGGTGTTCGTGCTGGGGCGATAGACGTCCACGCGGTCGTACACGAGGTTCGCGTTCGCGTCGGGGTCGTCGAGCGTCTCGCCGCCAAACACATAGAACTCGCCGCGCAGCCAGACGGCCTTGCCCATCCCGCCGCGCGCTTCGGGCAGCGGTGCCAGGGTCGAGCCGATGTCACCGCTCCAGCTCCAGGTGTCCGACACCGGGTCGTAGATCATCACCGAGTCGTAGCCGTTGGTGACGAAGTTGCCGGCGCGGCGTCCGCCGAAGACGTACAGCTTGGAGCCGTCGGTCGCGGCCGCGCTGTGGTTGCGTCCGGAGTCGGGCATCGACGCCTTCGTGGTCCACGTGTTGGTGAGCAGGTCGTAGGCGGCGCAGTTCGCGACCGTGGAGGTGCTCACGATGCCGCCCGCGACGTAGATCTTGTCGCCGATCCGCGCCGTGCTCACCGAGCCGGCGCTCCAGGGCATGTCGGCGCCGGTCGTCCACGAGTTCGTGGAGGGATCGTAAATCTGCACGCGGCCCTCGGAGCCGCCGTCGAGCCCGCCGATCAGGTACAGCTTGCCGCCGTACACCTCCGCGGCGTGGTGGTGGCCGGTGTACGGGCGCGTGGCCTTGTTCGACAGCCACTGGCGATTCTGGACGTCGAACGCGAAGGTCGTGTTCGAGCCCTCGCCGACCAGGTACAGCTTGCCGTCGATCACACCCGCGGCAACTTCGCCGAGAGGCGTGCTCAGGCTGGCGAGTGCTTCCCAGCGGCCCGGCTCGTTGCCCGGGCCGAGCAGGTAGCGGAAGGCCTGCGTGAGCACGTCCTGGTTCCCGCTCACGTTCACCACCACGTCGAGCAGGTTGGTCGTCGGGTCGGGCTGAACCGGGACGAGGCCACGGATGCGACCCCAAGAGACGTCGGTCAGCGTGGCCGGCAGTCCGCCGATCGTGACCGCCGTCGTGCCGAAGGTGCCGAGCCCGCGACCGGAGATCAGGAACGGGGTCCCGCCGCTGGCCGGCGCGCGCCACGGGAAGATGTCGTGCACGACCATTTGGAGCGCGGTCAGGTCGTCGGCTTCCAGCACCTCGATCTCGTCGCTCTGGAAGTCGAGCGACACGAGCGCGCCTCCCGGACCGACGACGCAGCCGAGGCCCAGGGTGTTCGGCTCGATCAAGGCTTGGCCCAGCGTGCCGCGGCCGTCCGTCTTCAGGTGCACGCGCCGGAGCTTGTTCAGGTACTCCTGGATGATCAGGGAGCCGCGCATCTGTCCCTGGAACGTGTCGGCTCGGTACTCGTCGATGCCGTCCGAGGAGGGTGGCAGCCACGAGATCATCTGGAAGAGCGTGTCGGGGATGCTCGGCGGTCCCTGGAGCCCGGCGCGATAGACGTTCTGGCGCGAGTCGGTGCGCCCGCGGTTGCGGTTGGGCGAGCCGTAGTAGTTGCCCCACTCGACCAGGTTGAGCTCGTCGTCGTCGTAGGGGTCGGGTCCTTGTGTCGTCGGTCCGAGCGAGGCCATGCCGAAGCCGATGTTCGGGCCGTTGTCGGTGCAGTAGAGCTTGCCGCGCGTGGTGTAGACCAGGCCGAAGGAGTTGCGCAGGCCGGACGCCTGCACCTCGACATCGATGCCCGGGGCAACGTCCACGATCTCGCCGAAGCGCTGATCGTCGTTGGGCGCTCCGCCCACCGTCTCGACGTAGGTGATCGCGCCGTTGAAGCCGGGCTCGGACAGGCGCGCCTTCAGCACCGCCGCCGAGAGCGGGGACTCGGGCAGGTCGCCGGAGCCGATGTCCTTGACGCCGGCGTTGGTCATGCTGCCCACGCTGATCAAGAGATCGCCGTTGTCGTCGAAGGCGATGCCGTTGATGGCGTGATCGTGGTTGGAGGTGGGCAGGCCGGTGACCAGCGCGGTTGGCGCGTTGAAGTTGGGTCCCGTCAGTACGCTGATCTGCCCCGTGTAGGGCGAGGGCGTGGTCGGCGACTCGCCGCCGTTCACGAAGTGCTCCCCGTGCCCCACGTACAGCTTGACGGGACTGGGCGGGTCGTGGGGGTTGACCGCGATGGACAGCGTGTCGTGGTTCGAGAGCCCCGAGACGCCTGAGAAAACGACTTGCGAGACGAGCTCGTAGTCCTCGTCGAACGCGAGCGCCGTGACGCGCCCGTCGAGCGAGGTCACGTAGAGCTTGCCGTCCGGGGCCCACACGCCGGCGGTCGGCGAGGGTACGTCGAGGATCAGGTCGCGCCGGAACTGGATCGGCGTCGGGCCGTTGAGCAGGTACAGGAACGTGCGCACGTTGCTCTCGCCGTTCGCGGTCTCGACCGAGACGGCGATCGCACCGCCCCCTGGGGGCGAGTCGAAGCGGATCTGCTCGGGCGAGAGACTGGTGAAGTCCGCGGCGATGAGGTCCATGTCGCCCCAGTGCACGACGACTTGCTGGGGCGGGAAGAAGCCGAAGCCGTCGATCGTGACGGGCGTGCCGCCCCCGAACCCGCCCGAATCCGTCATGTCGTGGATCACGGGCACGACCGTGGTCTCGTCGTGGCTCAGCAGGTCCGCCTCGATCGGGCCGCCCAGGCCCTCGAACTCCAGCCCCACGTTCAGCGGCAGGTCGGCCAGCGTATCGACCGCGAAGCGCGCCTCGAGGTCGTGCTCGCCTTCCAGAAGGAACACGGGTTCGATGACTTCCGCTCCGTCCACGAACAGCTTGCGCGCCGCTCCGCCGGTCGGAGTGAAGGTGTACATCCCGAACGGCGCCACATCGACGCGTCCGACCAGACGCACCAGGACGTCTCTGTCGAAGGGCGAGCCCCCGACGCTGCCCGTCCCAGCCAGGCTCAGGTCGTGGCGCTGCTCGACGAAGTCCGCGGCCGGCGGCACCGAGCCGAGCAGGGCCAAGGCCCCGCTCGCGCTCGCGTCGTAGTAGTAGGCCAGCACGCCCGGCACTTCGTTCGGGCTGACCACGCGCACGTCCACATTGCCGGCCAGCGTGTGCGTTGGGACGTTGTCGTCGAAGATCTTCAGCTCGATTCCGGTCGTAGGCTGCGTGAGCACCGTGCTGAGGCCGGTCGTGCTCGACACGAGGTTGCCGTCCACGCGCCACTCGTAGGCGGAGAGCGCGTGTCCTGGCTCGTGCGTGTGCGAACCGCCGCCATCCAGCACGAGCGGCTCGCTGCCGTTTGCGTCGTAGTCGACCTTGAAGCGCGGACCATCGATGGAAACGTGCAGGAACGGGTCGCCGGCGTGCCCGCCCAACCCGCTCACGGGGATGTCCACGAACTTGGTCCCGGTCTGGAAGCGCAGCACGAAGGCATCGAGCTGCTCCTCGGTGGGCTCGAATTGGAGCGTGACGGCGCGCTCCTCTCCGCGTGCGAGCGCGATGGCCGGATTGAGAGGGCGCGTGACGTCGCTGCTGGCGCCCTTGTAGCTCTTGCCATCGACTTGTAGCTCGAAGGCCGCGCTGTTGCCGCTCGCGCCGAGCAGAAAGCGCACACTCGAGACGCGCAGCGGAACGAAGCCGTCGTTGCGCAGCGTCAACCCAAGGCTCTGGCTGTCGCCAGCCATCACGGCCCCGAAGACCAGCGCGGATGGTTCGATCTCGAGCGAGCTGAGATCGACCGTGACGGTGGCACCTCCGGCCGGTGCACCCGACGGGGCCAAGCCCTTCGGCGCTTGTTGTTGTGCGAACGAAGCGGCGACGAAGGCGAGCAGCGTGGACGAGAGAACGCTGACCAGCGGATTACGCATGGGGGAACGGC
>JABFRZ010000099.1 GCA_013140785.1 Planctomycetota bacterium
GTTGTTGGCTTTGCGCCAGGCGCTGGCCGAGCTCGAGCTCGAGGGCGGCGTCGCCGGCCGCGGGGCGCGCTACGGCGCGAACCACGCGCGCCTGCGCGGCGGCATGGAAGCGCTCGGCTTCCGCTCCTACGTGCCCGCCGAGCACGCCAGCCCGATCATCAGCACGTTCTTCTACCCACGCGATCCGCGCTTCGACTTCCAGGACTTCTACCGGCGTCTCTCGGCACGCGGCTATCTCATCTATCCGGGCAAGCTCACGCAGGCCGAGTGCTTCCGTCTCGGCAACATCGGACGCTTGTTCTCGGCCGACATGGACGCGCTGCTCGCGGCCGTGCCGGAGGTGCTGCGCGAGATGGGCGTCGCGAGCGTGGATTGAGCGGCCGTTTTCTCGGCTTGATCCGAAACCGTCGTGCCCCACGGCCGGTCTCGGCTGCATGTCTGAGATCAGTCGCTTCCTCGGGATCGTGATCAAGATGTATCACCGGGAGCACGGTCCACCTCACTTCCACGCGCGCTACGGCGAGTACGAAGTGTCGATCCAGATCTGGAGTGGCGTCGTGACTGGCCGGTTTCCACCACGCGCGCTGAGGCACGTCATGGAGTGGTATGATCTTCACCGCATCGAACTCCTCCGCAACTGGGAGCTGGGATCGCATGAGCAACCCCTCGAACGGATCGATCCCCTGGAGTGATCCCACGTTCGTGCACGTGATCGAAGCTCGCTACCGCGGCGGCTACAGGGTGTGGCTCCGGTTCGACGACGGCCTGGAGGGCGAGCTCGACCTCGAGAGGGAGCTCTACGGCCAGGTCTTCGAGCCTCTCAAGGACCCCGAGTTCTTCCGCAGCTTCGCGGTCGATGACACCCTGACCTGGTCGAACGGAGCCGACTTCGCGCCCGAGTTCCTGCACGAGCGCTTGTCGGCGAGCGGAGCGGGTCGCGTGCGCGGTGACCAGGAATGATCTCGGAACGTTGGCTGCGCGGCGTGAGCCGTCACAGGTTCTTCGACTTCACCCGCGTGCGCTCGCCGTTCCTGTAGTCCCAGATTCCGCGCCCGTAGGTTCCGAAGCGCATGACGTTGCCCGGCACGGCCTCGACGCTCCAGTAGATCGTGATCGGCGCCTGCGTGCTGGTGATGTCGATCCAGCTCGGGGCGCCGGGGTCGCGTGCGTAGGCCGAGGTCTCGGTGCCGCAGAACATGGTGCCGCGGTTGTCGGGGGACTCGCTCAGGCAGTAGACCAGCGTCGGCGGCAGCCCGGTCGAATAGGGTTGGAAGGAGACGCCGCCGTCTGTGCTGCGATAGATCGCCGGGCCCGAGTAGCCCGAGCCGCCCACGTAGACCGTGTTCACGTCGGTGAAGCTCGCGTGCAACGCGGTGCCGTAGAAGTACTGCCCGGACGGGCCGGTCGAGGTGGACGGCGTCCAGCTCACGCCGCGGTTGCTGGAGTAGTACAGCCGCCCGCGATCCGTGACCGCGTAGGCGCGCTGTGGATCGAGCGAGAACACCAGCGCGCTGACGTACTCGCCCGCCGCGACGCCGAAGTCGAAGGTGGACCACAGCGCCGGCGTCCAGTTGTTGCCGGCGGCCTTGGTGTAGCGGTAGATGCGTGAAGCGCACAGGAAGAAGTGCCGTGGATCGAGCGGGTCGGCCACGATCGGCGGGATCCAGGCGTGGTCCTCGCCGGCGGGAAAGTCCTCGGTGAAGAGCGCGGGGTTGTTCTCGCCCACGTGGCACAGCACGAAACCGGGGTAGCACGAGAAGAGATAATCGTGGTCGCCGTCGCCGCTCGTCAGGTGTCCGTAGTCGCCGCTGATGAGCTGGGTGAAGGCGTAGTTCGTGTTGGGTGGCGTCGGCGCCGTGTTCGCGCGCTGGTAGCCCTGGTCCTGGGCGCCGGCCACGATGCGGTTCACGCTGCGCGCGGAGGTGTGGGTCGAGTAGTACTGCGAGACGCGCAGGCCGGAGAGCGCGAGGTTCTGGACCGACGTCAGGAGATCGGTCGAGCGATACAGCCCGCCGTCGGTTGCGATGTACCAGGTCTCGCCGAACGGACCCGCGTTGGGAACCACGTCGATGCCTTGGATGTCGGCGTGCAGACGGATCGCGGGATTCGCGTAGTAAGCGCCCCAGGTGTTGATGACCGAGAAGCTCGTGCCGCCGTTCACGCTGCGGTGCGTTTCGACCCCGCCGTACAGGAACAGATCCACGCTCGTGATCGAGGCCGCGAGCACGTTCCAGTAGTCGCCGATGTCCTGCACGAAGGTCCAGGTGGCGCCCGCGTCGTCCGAGCGATAGAGCTTGTCGAGCGCCGCCACGGTCCACACCGACCACAAGCGCGGCGCGCCGGCCTCCGAGCCGGTGAGCTCGGCCTGAGTCTGGAGGCCGCCGAGCGGCGCCGGTCCGACGCTGACCCACGAGAGGCCGAGGTCGGTGCTCTTCACCACGCCCGTGCGCGTGATCACGTAGAGGTCGGTGCGCCCGTCGCGCTGCATCCACGCATCGCCCGCGAAGGTCGCCATGTCGTAGACCAGCTGGAAGCTCGCGAGCGCATCGACCGAGCGCATGAGCTCGTAGCGTCCGCCGCGTCGCCGCAGCAGGAATACGGTTCCGCTGCCGTCGCTCGCAGTGAGCGTGCGCCGCACGCCCTGCGAGGCCCCGAGGCCGCTCGGGATCTGCCAGGTCACGCCCTGGTCGCGCGTCACGTGCACCATGCCGCCGTCGCTCGCGACCAGCACGACGTCCGGGTCGGCCGGAGTCGCACCCGCGATGAGCGCGAGGTGGTGCCCGCCGCCGAACAGGTTGTCGCCGAACGGCGTCCAGCCGGCGCCGTCGAGCGAGCCCTCCCACACGCCGCCCAGGGCCGTGCCGACGACCAGCGACAAGCCATCGGGCGCCAGCGCCGCCGTGTGCACGCGACCGGCCACGTTCTGGCTGCCGCGCTCGACCCACGGATTCGAGCCGGTGACGAGCGCGCGCGAGAGCTGGTTGCGTCGCTCGATCAGCGCCTCGCCGTTGGCGCGCTCGAGCGCGCGCCACTCCACGCCGGGCCCGGCCTGGTGACGGTGCTCGAACCACGCCTTGCGCAGCGTCTGCTGCCGCCCCTCGGCCTCTTCGTCGAGAACGTTCTCGGTCGGCCGCGGGAGCGCGGGTCGGGACGCGCCCTGCAGCGAGCAGCCGGCGAGGGCGAACGGGACGAGCACGAGCACGGTGCGGGCGATCGACATGGCGTGGGGCGGGGCTGTGGACCGAGGGTGAGACTCGACGCGCGGGCGAAGTCTAGAGGTTGCTGTTCTACCCGGCTTTCGAAGCGCGGCGAGCTGGAGAGCATGCCTTGGGCGCGCGCTCCGCGGTTGCAGAGGTTTGGAATCTCTGCAGCGAGCCCGGGCGCTACCCTGTCCGCCGCTTGAGCGCTCTCGAAGGCCAGCCGCTGATTCCGTACCCCTGTTCCTGGCCCTACCGGATCCTGTGCGGCGACGAGGCCGCCGTGCGCGCGGCCATCGCCGGCATCGTGGGCGAGGCCGCGCACACCCTGACCCAGCTCGGCGCCAGCTCGAGCGGCCGCATCTCGCGCCTGGAACTCGTCGTCACCGTGCGCGACGAGGACCAGCGCAACACGATCTTCGCCGCCCTCGTGTGCACCGCGAGCGTGCGCTTCGTGCTCTGAGCCGCTTGCCCGCGGAGGCGGGCCTGGTCAGGGAAGAACCAGGCGGCTGTTTCTTTGGAAGCGGATCGTGCTCAAGGATCTGCTTCCTGAAGGCCTCGAAGCCCGATGTGGCGCGCGACGAAGGCGCGGTTCTCGAGGCCCTCCTCCAGGATCAAGCGCGCGACGCCGTTCGCGAGGGCGATGTCGCCGCCCACCGCGGCCGAGCGAGCGCGCACGAGCGGTTGGGTCAGACGGGCAAGCGGTTTTTGCGGGGCGGCTTGGGTCCCGGCCGGGACCTTTCCTGTGCTCGAGGTCGCGCTGGATGGAAGCAGGGGTGCTCGGCGGCTGCCGCTGATACCATCCCGGCACACCCGACCGCATGGGCAGGAATAGCAACAAGCGCCGCGCCGAGCGTCCGGGTGAGGAGCGCGGCTCGAGGAATGAGACGGGCGCGCAGGGAACCCCGGGTTGGATCCTGGCCAAGGGGCCCGCGCTGCGCTTCGTGCTGATCAGCGGGGGCTTGATGCTGCTCTTCTACGGCGTGTTCTACACCTCGCCCGAGAACAGCCCGGCCCTGAACGCCTTCATCCACTCGTACCTCGGCGTCTACGCCCAGGCGGGGGCCTTCGTCCTCGACCTGTTCGGGCTCGAGGCCAGCGCCCAGGGCACGACCCTGTTCCTCGGATCGAAGTCGGTCGAGGTCGTGCGCGGCTGTGACGCGATGGAGCCGATCGCCTTCTTCGTCGCGGCCGTGATCGCCATGCAGGTCAGCTTGCGCTCCAAACTCGCGGGGCTCTTCGCCGGCGTGCCGCTGCTCGTGCTTCTGAACCTCGTGCGCATCCTCGCGTTGAGTCTGGTGAGCGCGAAGCTGCCCCAGTACTTCGAGATGGCGCACGTGGCTGTCGGCCAGACGGTGTTCGTGCTCTGCACGCTGTGCCTGTGGTTCGTGTGGGCGCTGCGCGCAACGCGTGAAGTGCCGGCACGTCGTGAAGCGGAAGGCGAGGCTCGCGGTGCAGTCTCCTCCGAATAGGTCCGTCCCCGTCAAGCTCGTCGCCGGCTTCGCGCTGCGTTTCGCCCTCGTCTACGGCCTCTTGGTGCTCGCCTGGCCCACGCTGCGTCCCGTATACCGACAGCTCTACTGCGCGCTCGGGAACGTGCTCTTCTCGGGCGGAGAGGGTTCGGCTCGCTTCCGGCCCCTGGAAGCAGGTCCGGACGGCTCGCTCGCGGATCTCGACATCCAGATCGTGCTGACCAAGCGCGGACACCCGCCCGTCACGGCGCGCATGGGGAACAGCAGCCGCCTGATCGGCTACATGCCCATGGTGAGCCTGATCGCGCTCGTGCTGGCGACGCCGCTCGCCTGGAAGCGGCGCCGCCGCGCGCTGCTCCTCGGACTCCTGCTCGTGACCGCCTTCGTCGGCGCGCGCATGGCCATCCCGATCCAGCGCGACTTCAGCAGGGCCGACGCCCTGCAGATCCACCATCCCGGAGCGTTCGCGCGCTGGCTGCTCGACATCACGGAGCGCGCCTTCCTCAAAGCGCCCGCCAGCTTCTTCGTGGTCCCGATCTTCATCTGGATCCTGGTGACGTTCCGGCGCCAGGACGGGTTGCTGGACGGCTCACAGGACTCACGCAAGTCCTGATCTTCAATTCCGCGAGCGCCGTGGGGCGCGAGTGAAGCCCGCGCCGATCTTCGGCTCTCGGCCGGAAAACGAAGGATCCCCGCCTCCCGTGGGAAGGCGGGGATCCTTCGGTCGAGAACCGAGCTAGTGCCTCAGGCGGTCGCGAGCTGGCGCTTGCGCCGCATCGTGACGACCACGACGCCGCCGAGGAGCATGACGCCGAGCGCGATCAGTCCCCACTCGCCGACGGTCGGAACCGCGGGCGGTCCGCCGCCCGAGTAGGAGATCGTCAGCTCGCTGCCGGCGACCCAGGTGGCGTCGGCGGCATCGCCCACGTCGTCGAAGCCCTCGTAGAGCTGGATGTACAGGTTGCCGTCGCCGAGGACCGGGATGTCGGCGATGGCGTTGTCCGTCAGGTCGATCACGCCGCCGCTCGTGAAGTTGACGTTGGTGCCGCCGAAGTTGTTACCGACACCCGGGGTAAGGAACAGGCCCGTGAGGTCATGGTCCGAGCCGTCGAAGTAGAAGCGCGCCTCGGACAGCCAGCTCCCACCGATCGTGGTGAGGTTCACATCCCAGCCGATGCCGTCCATCGCCGCGCCGACGCCGAGGGGCACGACCACAACGGTGTTGGAGGGATCGTCGAGCGGATCCCAGCTTTCCTCTCCGCTGATGTCGAGCACGAGCGTCGACGAGCCGCCGAGATTGTGGGTGTGGCTGATGACCGTGGGAGTGATCACGCGCAGCGGATTGGAACCCGGAGTTCCGCTGACGTGGCTCTCGAGCAATACTGCAGGGGCGCCCTTCTGGGCCTGGGCCGCCGAGATCGTGGCGAGTCCGAGACTAGCCGCGAAGATCATGATTCTTCTCATGGTGTGATCCTTGGAATCAGGGACGAGAACTCTCTTCAGGGACAGGGCAACGCGCCTCCGCAATGACCCCGAACGCTCACCAGCCTAGCCACAAACCCGCCGAAGGGTGGGCGTCTTTCCGGCCCGGCGGATTGGACCCGGTGTGCTGGCGGAGCGGGGTGAGGGGGTCCAGCGTCTCGGGCGGCGGCGGGAGGCGCGGCCACTCTCCCTTCCCTGGCGGATTCCGCCCGCCAGGCCCACAAGGCCGGCCCGGGCCTGCTCTCCTCCGCCCTCAGAGGCTCATCGGCAGACCATGCTCCGGTCATGGCACCTTCCCGGCGTGGTCACACAGCCATCTCATGGGCAGTCGAGACCGAGTGCTTGGTCAACGAGTGCCTCAGTGGCGCAGGTGTGTCTTCGCCGCACTCGTGAGCGCCGCGAGCGTGCGCTTCGTGCTCTGAGCCACGCCCGCGTGCGAGCCGCGGACGACGCGAGGATAACTCCCCCTGAGCGCTCACTCCAGCGGCTCGAGCACGCGCACCATCGGCAGCTCGTCGCCGGGCGCCGGCTCGGGCAGGAGGCCGTTGACCCACAGGCTGTCGTCGCTCTTCGACTCGCACAGGTAAGTCGCGACTGCGCCCAGGGGTTGGTCGGTGCGCAGATAGCAGGTGCCCTGCGGGAAGCTCAGGCCGCGACGCTCGTTGTGCGCGGCCAGCGTGAGCTCGCCGAGGTCGGTGGCCTCGAGGATCTTGCGCGCGCCCGCGCGCACGGCCGAATCGACGCGTGCGATCTCGCCCAGCGCGCGCTTCTTGGCGCCGAGCCACGAGAGCTCGAGCCCGTGGCCGCGGAAGAAGCCGGCCAGGGAATCGGGCACGGCGTAGGCCCAAGGGCGCTCGATGATCTCGCTGCCGACGAAGCGTGCGTAGTGCGGGAGCGTCACGCTCGTGGGCGCGCCCGTGAGCGTGCGCGGGGCACGCGTGAGGATCTCGACCGGCTCCGGAAGGGCCTCGAGCCCGTAGCGCACCGCGATGCGCGCGGGCGGAGTTTGGCAGGCCTCGACCACGGTCAGGAGCTCGCTCGGGTGCTCGGCGGTGAAGCGCAGCAGCTCGCTCAGGAAGGCGTGGGTCGTCAGAACGCGCTCCTCGAACGAGATGTAGGAATAGGTCTCGAGCAACACGTCGAGCCGATTCGTGAGACCGCGGTAGTTGCTGCCGAAGCGCGGGTGGTGCGTGTAGGTGATCCATGCCTCGCCGCTCTTCTGCTCCCCGCGCCTGTTCTCATCCGCCAGGAAGTTGCCGTACCAGCCGGTGTCGCGTCCGTGGCGCGCCTTCACCTCGCGCCGCACGGCCGGCAGCATGCGCTCGCGCATGAACAGGATCGGCTCGGGCCGCCCGCTGGCGATCGTGTGCGGCACGTCGAAGGTCAGGTCGAAGCGGTGCACCGAGCCGTTGGTCGAGTGGCAATCGATCGTCAGGTGCGGCTTCCACGGCTGGCACACGCGCGACTGCAGGAGCTGCATCTCCAGCGCGCCCTGGCGCAGGTAGTCGCGGTTCAGGTTGACGCCGGAGGCGTTCGTGCGCGTGCCCACGCCGCTCGCCGGACCGAGCTGGCCCTCGAGCTTGGCGAGGTCGAGCTTGCGGTTGTCGGGCGAGATGCGGTCGTTGCCGTCCGGATTGAAGAGCGGCACGACCAAGAGCGTCATGTGCTCGAGCACGTCGCCGAGCTTGCCGTCGAGCAGGTCGCGCACCAGCATCAGGCTCGCTTCCTTGCCCTCGACCTCGCCCGCGTGGATGCCGTTGATGACCAGCACGATCGGCAGCTCGGCCGCGCGCGCCGCGACCGGCGAGCGCACGCTGCGCGTCGAGAGCACCAGCAGCGGCAGCTCGCGCCCCTCCGGGCTCGTCCCGAAGCTCTGGCGCGCGAGGCGCGGGTCCTTGCGGCTCTCCAGCTCGGCCACGAAGCGCAGCACGTCGGCGTGGCGCGAGGTCTCGGCGTAACGCGTCGCTTCGGCGCGCGTCAGTGGGGTTCCGGGCGGCATGGGCGCATTCTAGCCAGGTCCATTCGTGAGGCCTGCGCTCGTCCGTCTCCGCGCGCGGCCGTTCCGGGTAGGCTTCGAGGAGAGAATCCCATGCTCCAACCCCAATCCAAGAGCGGCGCTTCCGCCGCGCGCCCGTCCGAGACCCCGGCAGGCGCGGCGCGCTCCGGCCAGGTGCCGCGCGGCGAGCGTCCGCTCCTGCGCATGTGTTTTCTTTCCGTGCGCGCGCAGCGCATTGGAGACGAGATCGACTGGGAGGAGAGCGCGGCCGAGCAGCGCCACTTGGCCGAGCTCGGCCTCGGACTCGCGCTAGGCCTCGACCCGACCGAACGCGCGGAACTCGGCTGGGAGCGCTTGCACGAGCTCGTGCGCCGCACGGGTGCGCTCGCGCTCGCGCAGGGCCTTGTTGCTTGTGCCTCGTGCGAGCCGGCCGGCAGCGCCGCGAGCATCGACGCTCAGCTCGAGGCCGTCGTGCAGCAGACGAACGCGATCGAGGAAGCGGGCGGTGTGCCGCTGATCCTGCCGCTCGTCGCGCTCTCGCGCCGGCGCTGCAAGGAGGACGAGTACGTCGAGGTCTATCGCACGCTGCTCGCGCGGGTCAGCGGGCCCGTGCTCCTCGATTGGACCGGCCCGAAGCTGCGTCCGGAGCTGCTGGATTACTTCCCGGGCAAGAGCTTCGAGCGCGTGATGGCGCTCGATCCGACCAAGGTGCGCGGTGCGCGCTTCGCGCTGCTCGACGTGGCGCGCGAGGTGCGCCTGCGGCGCGAGCTGCTCGGCCGCGACCAACTGCTCTTCACGGCCGATCGCGCGCACCTTGCGCGCCTCCTGCTCGGCGTGAACCCTGGCCAGACCGGCGCCGCCGCTCCGCAGCCGGCGCGCTACGTCGAGTTCGGCGGACGCGCGCTGGCGCTCGGTGACTTCAGCCACGCGCTCGTGGCGGGTCTCGAAGGCCGCGCCGAGGCGCTGGCCCAGGCACTCGCGCTCCTGGATGCGGGCGACGCCGAGGGCTTCCTCGAGCGCGTGTCGGCGGGCTGAGCCTCGCGCGGCGCGGGACAAGACCACGCTGCCTCCGAGCGGAGGCCGCTCCAGCGTCGTGCGGACTTACCCAAGCGTTTCTTCCAAACGCAGTAACCCCACAGCCTGCGCACGAGAATCGACGTCCTCGAGGTGCACGCATGTTCGCGCAAGATCCGCACTGCTCAGCCACGCGCCGGGAGTTCCTAGGCGTTGGCGCGACGATGACCGGCTTGCGCATGGCCACCCTGTGGGCTGGTGCCGACGCGCGTGCGATGCGCGCGGGGGCCGGCCCGGCGGGTGACGACCCCGCCGAGCTCCTGGACCGCGCCCTCGCGCGCATCGATGCGCGCCTGCCACACGCGAACGTCCACAGCTCGAACCACGCGTCCATGGTGGTCGAGACGCTGTGCGTGCTCGGCCGGGCCGAGGCGATCGCGCCGTGGCTCGACGAGAACCTGGATCGC
>JABFRZ010000456.1 GCA_013140785.1 Planctomycetota bacterium
GGATCCGGGTGAGCAACGCGATCTCGCCGCCAGCGCGCCCGAACGCGTGCGCGCTCTGCAGGAACGACTCGCACGCTTCGCGCTGGGCGCCCGCGCGGGCGAGAAGAGCAATGCCAAGGCCAGCGCCTCCGAGAGGGAGCTCCTTCGTCAGCTCGGCTACGCGGGCGAAGACGACGGCGGCAAGAACGACGGAGCCGGGTCCGAAAAGTAGCCACGCGGCGACGGCGGTGGAGGCCGAGCACGGGCGTAGAAAGCCTTTCCGGTGCAGCACCAGGCGCAAGATGGAATCGGCGATGCGTCAACTCGCTCCGCGCTTGCGACCGAAGAACGGGGTCCGCCGGCTCCCCCCGGCTCCCCACATGACGCTGCAGGGCGACCTCTCCACCCTCGATTTCGCCGGCCTGTTCCAGAACCTCGAGTCTGCTCAAAAGAGCGGCCTCCTGAGCGTCCAGACCTCCGGCCAAGGCGAGACCAGTCTGTACTTTCACCAGGGCAAGCTGGCCCTGATCGCGTACCCCGGTCGCCCGGAGCTGGCCGAGATCTTGGTGGCCTCGGGGGCCGTGAGCGCGCGCGAGCTGGAAGTGGCGAAGAAGCGCAAGAAGAGCAGCAAGCGCCCGCTGACCGAGGTTCTGACGGCGATGAAGGTGGTCGAGGAGGGCCAGCTCGCCAGGGTGGCTGCCTCGCGTCTGACGGGCGAGGCCTGCGAGCTGATCAACACCGGCGGCGGTGCCTTCGTGTTCACCGAGGGGCCGATCCCGCGCGGGATCTTCGACCCCGAGGAACGCGCGCTCGGCATCACCCTGCCGGCGGGACCGCTCTTGCTCGAGGCCGCGCGCCGCTCCGACCACTGGCAGATGATCCGCGAGCGCGTACCCTCGGATTCGACCCACTACGTGATCGCACGCAAGCCGCGCACGCCGAGCGAACCCTCGCAGGCCCAGGTGCTCGAGCAGATGCTGCCGCTGCTGGACGGCTCGCGCAGCGTGACCGAGATCGTGGCCGCCTTCCCGCACCGCCGCTTCGAGGCCTACCAGGTGCTCGCCGACCTGGCCGAGGCCCAGGCCATCCGCCTGGCCTCGGCCACGGAGATGAACAAGCTCATCCAGGAGCTCTCGCGCCACGACCGCGAGCGCGCGATGACGCTGCTCGAGCGCGGGCTCGCGGCCAACCCGCGCAACCTCAACCTCTTGTGCACGAAGGCGCTCCTGGCCGAAGAGCTGGGCCAGCTCGAGCAGGCCAGCGAGGCCCTCAAGGTGGCCGTGCACCTGCAACTCGAGTCCGGCGCCAAAGCCGACGCGCGCAAGGGTCTCGACCGCCTGAAGGAACTCGGTCCCGAGGACCCCTTCGTGTGGGAGCGCAGCCTCGAGCTCGCGCTCCAGGAGGGTCGTAGCGAAGACGCGCTCGAAGACGCGGGGCAACTGGTCGAGCTCTACAGTGGTCCGGGCCTGTTCAAGAAGGCCGCTGGTGTGCTCGAGAAAATGGTCGAGCTCTCCGACGGCGCCTGGGAGCACGTCAAGGCCCTGGCGCACGCGCGCGCCGACGCGGGCGAGCGCGAGGCGGCCGTGGAAGGCCTCGAAGAGTACGGCGCCACGGAGCTCGCCAAGGAAAACTACGTCTTTGCCCACAAGGTCTACGCGGAGATCCTCGCGCTCGACCCGGAGAGCGAGAGCGCGCGCGAAACGATCGCCGAGATCAAGAGCGGCGAGCTGGCGCGCAAGAAGGCCATGTGGCGCAAGATCAAGGCTCGCGCCGTGCTCGGCTTGTGCGCCGTCGGAGCGCTGTGCGCGCTCTTCTACGAGATCCTGGCACGGCGCGCCTTCGTCGCGGCCCAGCTCGAGGTCACGCAGCGCGGCCTGATCGAGTCCGGACGCTACGCCCAGGCCCTCGAGGTCTACGCGCAGCTACAGGCGGAGTATCCCTGGGCGACCGTTTCGCTCTACGACGTGCGCCGCCAGATCGCCGAACTCGAGGCCAAGCTCGAGACCGCCGGCCGCACGCGCCAGACGCCCTGAACGCCGCGGGCTCGCTGCACCGCTGCCGCGCAGCCCACGCTTCGACGGCCGCGGAGATCCGCGAAGACTCCTGAGTTCCGAATCTTCTGAGCGGGCACCCTCATGCTGCCGCGCGGGCTCTCTCTCTGCGGTCCGGGCTACTTCAGCCGCTTGACCAGGTGGTAGCCGCGCGGGCTTTTCGGCGTGTGTCCCGGTATGCCGCCGTCGTAGGGCGCCACGCCGAGCTCTCCGACCTCGAGCCGCCAGGCAAGGTCGCCGAGGCCCACGACCATGCCTGCCCGGGCGTAGACGCGGGGGGGGTCGGCATGGAGCGCCGACAGCGTGTAGATCCCCGGGTGCACTTCGTCGGTGTGGTTCTTCACGAGCAGGTCGAAGTCCTCGCCGTTCTGGGCGCGCGCTAGGAGCTCGGCCGCGAGCCCCTCGGCCTCGAGCGGCGCGCGCGTGATCCCCGCGACTCCGCCCGACACGCCCACCAACAGGTGCTGGATCGTCACCTCGGACGCGCCGTGCTCCGGCCGCGCGCTTTGCTCGGCGATGGTCGCGAGCATCCGTCGCACGAGCTCCTCCGGCGTCTCTGCGGCCGCTCCCGCCGAGCCAACCTCGAAATCCGAGCAGCCGACGAATAGAGCCATCAGCAGTACCGCGAGAAGCTTCATTGGAGGGATGGTAGGCAGGTGAGCGAGGCGACTCCAGCCCGCAGCTCGCGCTTGGCGGAGTCCGAGCGCGTGCCAGCCTGTGGACGATTGTCGTAGCGAACATGCAGGGCGCGGCGCTGCGGACGGATGAGGCGGGCCGGGCCGAGCCCGAGTCGTTGTCGCTTCCATGGCGACAGCAAGAGGGCATCAGAGCTCCGGCGGGTGCCAGCGCTTCACCACGACGCCGCCCGGTTCGCGAGCCGTCGGGACCGACTTCGACTCCGGCCGCCGACCCAGCCATACGACAGCTCGCACCCGGCCCGGCTCTGGGGCCAGGCTCCAGGGGAGCTCGGCCGGCGAGCGCGCACCCCGCGCCGCGAGCGCGACCCCGAAG
>JABFRZ010000126.1 GCA_013140785.1 Planctomycetota bacterium
CGTTGCGCGCCGCTTTCGCGCGCGAGCCAGACCGCGCCGAGCGCGGCACCGGGCAGGGCGGCCTGCGAGAGCGAGCCGGTGTCCCCCAGCACACCCGCGAAGTTGTCGTCGCGCCAGCCGCTCCAGAGCGCGAAGCCCGTCCACATGAGCGCGAGCACCACCAACAGGAACTCGAAGCGCGTCCGGCCCTGCTCGTCGAGCGTAGCCCCGCCCGCGAAGGCCAGCGGGACCAGCGCGAGCACGAGCAAGGCGCGCCGGGCCTCGAAGGTGTCCGTCACCGGTGCCAGGGCGCGCGCAGCGAGAGCCCACGCGAGCGCCAGCACGAACGGCCACGCACCCCTGAGGCTCGCTCCGCGCGCGAGCACCACCAACGCGAGTGGCACGAGTGCCAGCGCGGCCCAGCCCGTGCCCGCCAAGTGCGGGTAGGGATCGTCGGCGATGGGCGACAGCGGCGTTGCGAAGACGAGCGCGGGCAGGACGAGCAGCCAGGGCAAGATGCGCGCGAGGGCCGCGCTCGTCCGGACGCCGCTCATCCCGCCAGGATCGCGTCCACGAAGGACGCGGGCTCGAAGACCTCGAAGTCCTCCTTGCCCTCGCCGGTGCCGACGTAGCGCACGGGTAGCCCTAGCTCGTGCTGGATGCGGAAGAGCGCGCCCGCGCGGGCGGTGCCGTCGAGCTTGGCCACGATCACGCCCGTGACCTGCACGGCCTCGGTGAAGAGACGCGCCTGCTGGATCGCGTTCTGGCCGTTGGTGGCGTCGAGCACCAGCCACACCTCATGCGGCGCGCCCTCGATCTTGCGCGCGGCCACGCGCTGGATCTTCTTCAGCTCCTCCATGAGCTGCTTGTGCACGTGCAGGCGTCCAGCCGTGTCGAGCAGGACGATCTCGTAGTCGAGCACGCTCGCCGCCTCGAGCGCCTCGAAGGCCACCGCGGCCGGGTCGGCGCCCTCCTCCTTGCGCACGATCTCGACCTTGCTGCGGTCAGCCCAGATCGCGAGCTGGTCGGCCGCGGCCGCGCGGTACGTGTCACAGGCGCCCACCAGGACCGAGTGGCCGCGCTGAGCGAAGCGGTGCGCGAGCTTGGCGATCGAGGTGGTCTTGCCTGAGCCGTTCACGCCGACCACCAGGATCACCGCGGGGCGCGCGCTGGGCGTGAACTCTGCGCCCGGGGCGCGCAATCGCTCCAGCAAGGATGCGCGCAGGCTGGCGCGTACGTCGGCCTCGCCGCGGACCTCGCCGCGCTTGTGGCGCCGCTGCAGGTCGGCCACCAGCTCCGCCGCCAGCGGACCGAGGTCGGCCGAGTACAGCAGCGCCTCGAGCTCTGTCAGCAGGGCGGCATCCATCTCGCGCCCGCCGCGGAACAGGCCGGCGATGCCATCCGAGAGCGCACTCTGCGTGCGCACGAGGCGCGACTTGATGCGCTCGAGGATTCCCAAGGTCACTCTCCGATCGGCTCGGTGCCCTGCTCGAGCGCGGGGCCTGGAGCCTCGCTGCGCGCGCGGTCCTTGATCTTGTCGAGGATGCCGTTGATGAAGGCGCCCGAGTTCTGGGTCGAGAAGCGCTTGCCGAGCTCGATGGCTTCGTTGATGACCACCTTGGGCGGCACGTCGGCGCAGTGAAAGAGCTCGAAGGCGGCCATGCGCAGCACGTTGCGGTCGATGACCGCCATGCGGCTGATCTCCCAGTTCTGCGCCACGGCGCGGATGACCTGGTCGAGCTCTTCCTTGTGCTCGGCCACGCCCTCCACCAGCCGCGTCGCGAACTCGCGCGCGCCCTTGTCCTCCTCCTCGGCGCGGAAGAAGGCCTTGGCCTCCTCCAGGAGCCCGGGACCGCGCAGGTCGAGCTGGTAGAGGAACTGCAGCGCCAGCTCGCGCGCGCGTGTGCGCTTCTTCATGGAGCTTTCATGGGCTCAGGCGTCCTCGCTGGCCGTGCGCAGAGCGGACAAGACCTCGAGCGTGGCCAGCGCGACCTCGCGCCCCTTGTCGAGCCCGCCCTCGCTCTCACGCCGGGCGCGGAGCGCGGCCTGTTCCAGGGTTGCGCAGGTGAGCACGCCGAACAAGACGGGCGTTCCGGTCTCGAGCGCGACGCGCATCAGGCCCTGCGCGCAGGCCTCGGAGATGTAGCGGTCGTGCTCGGTCTCGCCCTTCAGGACCAGTCCGAAGCACAGCACCGCGGCGATGTCCTTGCGCGCGCACAGGCGCTGGGCGACGACGGGCATCTCGAAGGCGCCGGGGGCCGCCACCACCTGCACAGAGTCACGCCCGATGCCCGCGGCGGCCAGAGTCTCCAGGGCGGACGAGAGCATCCCGCTGGTCACGTCCTCGTGGTAGGTCGAGACAACGCACGCGATGCGCTTCCCCGCGGGAAGCCGAGCGCGCGAGGCGCGGGCGGAGGGCTTCCTCTTCACTCGTGCACGGGACATGGCGCTGGAAAGGATCGCGGGACGGCGGAGGCCGAGCGAAGCCGCCAGCATAGCCGTCGGTCGCGGAGCGCGCGACTAGCGCTAGCCCGAGCTAGCGGCGGGCTCGGGCGCGGCACTGCCCGCGTCCGGGCTGCGCTTCGCCGGCGGTCGCAGCCACCAAGCGGCGCGGGCGCCGAGGCAGGCCCACAGATCGTCCAGGAAGGTGTAGGTGAGCGGCACGACCCACAGCGTGAAGAACGTGGCCGAGGTCAGGCCCCCGGCCACGATCACCGCCAGGGAGCGGTAGTCGATGCCGTCGCGCGGTGGCGCGGCGGTGATCATCGGCAGCAGGCCGACGACGGTGGTCAGCGCGGTCATGAGCACGGGGCGAACGCGCTGGCGCGAGCCCTCGAGCACGGCCGTCAAGCGATCCGGAGTCTCGCCGCGCAGGCTGCGGATGCGGTCGATCAGCACGATGCAGTGGTTGATGACCACGCCCGCGAGGATGATCATCCCGATCACGCCGATCGGGTCCAGTGGCGTGCGCGTCAGGAACAGCGCCCAGAACGAGCCCAGCAGCGCGAAGGGCACCGTGAAGAGCACGGTGAACGGCAGCAGCAGGGACTCGAAGAACATCGCCATCACCAAGAACACGAGCACGAGCCCGAGCAAGAACGCCATCCACAGCGCTTGCATGTCCTCGTCGCGCTGCTCGATCAAGGAATCCGAGGTGTCGATCGAATAGCCGCGCGGCAGCTCCAGCTCCTGCAGGGCGCGCTGGCCCGCGGCCGTTACCGCCAGGACTTGCAGCGGGTCGTCCACCTTGCCCTCCAGCGCGAAGCTGGTCTTGCCGTTGCGTCGGAAGATCGAGCGCGCGCCCTTGCCGAAGGAGAGCGAGCCGATCGAGGACAGCGGAACCTCGCCGCGCTGCCCGAAGACCGAGAGATCCTTGAGCGTCGGCAGTCCGGCCGTCTCGGCCTCGTCGAACTCGATCCGCAGCGGGATCTCGCGGCCCTCTTCCTGGAAGCGCGGCAGCGGGAAGCCCCCGAGCGCATAGGCGATCGAGCTCTCGACCGCGCGCGAATCGACGCCGAGCTCCTGGGCCAGGTCGCGGTCCACGCGCACCTCGATCTGGTCCGGGGCCTCCTCGAGCGGGCTGGAGACGTCGGACAGGCCGGGCACCCGCTCGAGCAGCTGCACGGCGCGTTGGCTCAGGCGTTCGAGCTCGCGCGAGTCCGGGCCGAGCAAGGTGAAGCGCGCCATGCTCTGCGTGTTCGAGTCCGAGTCGTCCTCGTCGTAGAAGCGCAGGCGGTGGCCGGAGACGCGCGGCAGTTCCTGCTTCACGCGCTTCTCCAGGGTCGCGTAATCGGGGCCCTGCTTGACCTGGTCGAAGTGCAGGCCAAAGCGCCCGCCGTCCTCGTCGAAGCGGTGGCTCCAGTGCGCGAAGCCGTAGTCGGCCTTCTTGGCCGTGAGGAAGTCCTCGTAGACGCGCAGCTCTTGCTCGGCCTCGCCCAGCGTGAAGCTACCCTGCAGGTTCACGCGGAAGTTCAGCTCGTCGCCCGAGGATTCCTGCGACAGGGCCGCCTGCATCAGGCCGGAGAACGGGATCACGATGCTCAGGAAGATCAGCGCCGTCAGTCCGCTGGCGGCCAGGCGGTGCTGCATGGTCCAGGCCAGCAGGCGCTGGTTCAGCTCGATGACCATGTCCACCAAGGACTCGCCGGACGGCACGAAGGTGGGCGGGCGGGCCGGCGCGCGAATGCCGCGCGCGCGCATGCGCCCTAGGCCGAACAGCGCCACGGCGGCAACGAACAGCGCGACCAAGGGCGGTCCTGCCAGGGGCAGCCAGGTGCTCCCGGTCTGGATGCCGAAGGCGGTCAGGGGCGCGCTGCTGGTGCGCGCGCGCAACCCGGCCAGCAGGACGAGGGCTGCTACGCCCAAGGGCAGCAGGGCCAGCGGCCAGCGCACGGGCGTCAGCACCGCCAGCAAGCTGCGCTCGAGGAACGCGCAGGCTCGCAGGGACTGGAACCAGCCCCAACGCAGCGCGGCGACCAGCAGCTTCACGCCGCGCAGCGGCACGCGCAGCAGCGGATCGAAGGCCGCCGTCCAGCGCTCCTGGCGTCCGGAGCGCTCGGCCGAGAGACGCGTGACGATCACCGGTGTGAACACGAGCGCGAGCAGCAGGCTCGCGAACAGCGAGATCGAGTAAGGCACCACCAGGGTCTGCATCAGCAGGCGCACGGCGGCTTGGTCGGTCAGGAAGATCAGCGGCAGGAACACGATCACCGTGGTCACGGTCGCGAGCGTGACCGCCAGCGCGATCTCGGCCGTGCCCTCGGCCGCGGCCTCGTCCTCGCTCGCGCCCGCGCGCCGCAGGCGCAGGATGTTCTCGACCACCACGACCGCGTTGTCCACCAGCATCCCGGTCGCGAGCGTGATGCCGGTCATCGTGATGACGTTGAACGAGCCGCCGCCGAAGTACTCCCAGGCGATGGCCATCAGGGCCGATACCGGGATCGAGAGCGCCACGCATATCGTCAGGCGCAGCCGGCGCAGGAACACCAGCAGCACGACCACCGAGAGCAGGCCGCCTTCCAGGGCCGTGCGCTGCAACTGCGCCAGCGAGGTCTTGATCATGTCGCCCTGCATGAAGAAGGGCAGGAAGGCGAGCTGGCCCGCGAGCGCCGGGTCCTGCTCGAGCTCCGTCATCGCTGCGCGGAAGCGATCGGTGGTCTCGACCACGTTCGACTGGCTGTCCTTGGTGGCCATGCCGAAGTAGGCGTAGCCGCCGTCGATGCGCGAGACCTGGTTTTGTACCTCCTTGACGCGCGCCACGCGGCCGAGGTCCTTGATGCGCAGTCCACCCTCGATCGGGAACTCCGCGATCTCCTCGGGCGTCTGGAAGCGCATGTCCGAGCGCAGGATCAGCTCGCGCCCGCCGTCCTCGAGCTCGCCCAGGGGCTGCGCGAAGTTGTCGCTCGCCAGGCGCGTGATGACGGTGCCGAGGTCGAGGCCGGCTGCGGCCACCTTGTCCTCGTCGAGCAGGATGCGGACGCTGTCCTCCAGAACGCCCCACATGTCCACCTTGCCGATGCCGGAGACGGCCTCCAGGCGCGGGACGATCACGCGATCCATCAAGAGGTCACGGCGGTCGGGATCGCCCTCGAGCTTGACGCCGAAGAAGGTGATCGGGAGCGAGTCCGAGGACTCCGACCAGATCCCGGCCGTTTCGCAGGTCTCGGGCAGGCTCGGCCAGGCGCGCTCGACGCGGTCGCGCACTTCGGCCTTGGCCAGGTCCATGTCGGCCGAGCCGCTGAAATTGAGCCGGAAGCGTACGACGTTGCTCTCGGACCAGCTGCGCATCTCCTCGATGCCCGAGAGCGTGCGCAGCTGCTCCTCGACCACGCGCGCCACGAGCTCCTCGTTCTCCTGCGCGCTCGAGCCCGGATTAGGGATCCAGATGAACAGGCCCGGCTCCGTGAAGCCCGAGGGGAAGAGCTGCAGCGGGATGCGCTGGTAGGCGATCACGCTGATCACGATCAGCGTGACGAACAGCACGAGCAGCGCGATCGGGCGCCGTACCAGGCTGTGGAAGAAGCCGGGCTGCTGGCGGCTCATGCGGCCCTCCGCGCGCGGGCCTCGCGCGCGCCGATCAGGGCGTAGATGGAGGGGATCACGATCAGCGTCAGCAGCGTTGCCGAGGAGAGGCCGGCGATGACGGCGATGGCCATCGGGGCGCGCAGCTCGGCCCCGGCGCCCGAGCCGAGCCTGCCGATCACCGGAACCCAGTGGAGCCAGCCGGTCATCGGCAAGAGGCCCATCACGCTGGCCAGCGTGGTCATGAGGATCGGCCGCAGCCGCGAGCGCCCCGCCTCGCGCACGGCCTCGATCACGTCCACCCCGCGCGCGCGCAGCTGGTTGACGCGATCGATCAGCACGATCGCGTTGTTCACGACGATGCCCTCCAGCAGGATCAAGCCGAGGAACACGACCACCGACAGCGGCATGGCCAAGAGGTCGAGCGCGAACACCACGCCCACGATGCCGAGCGGGACCGTGACCATGATGATCAGGGGCTGCACGAGCGACTCGAACTGGCAGGCCATGACCACGTACACGAGGAAAATCGCCAGGTACAGCGCGAAGCGCATGCTCTCCAGCGAGGCATCCATCTCGCGCTTCTGGCCGCCGAGCTGCACGCTCACGTCCTCGGGCACGGTCAGGTTCGCCAGGCTGCGCTCGATGCCGCGCGAGAGCCCGCCGAGGTCGAGGCCCGTGCTGGTGCCGCTCACGACCGCCGCGCGCGTGTTGCCGATGCGCCGGATCTCGGCCGGCCCCTGGATCTCCTCGATGCGCGCCACCGTGCGCAGCGAGACCGGGTTCTCGGCCGAGGGATTGATGGGTAGCGCGGCCACGGCCGCGAGCGAGTCGAGCAGGGCCGGGTCACCCTGGACGCGGATGCCGATGCGCTCGTCGCCCTCGTGGAAGCGCGTGCTGACGTTGCCCAGCACCTGGTCGCGCACCAAGGTCGAGACCTGCGCCAGGTCGAGCCCGAGCTCGAGCATCTTCTCGCGGTCGAAGGTGACCTTGGCCTCCAGGTTCCCGGGCTTCACCGAGCTGTGCACGTCCGCCAGGCCAGGGATCCCGCGCAGCGCCGCGACGACCTGTTCGGCGACCGCCTGCAGCTTCGCGAGGTCGTATCCACGGATCTCGACCGCCAGCGGCGACTCCAGCGTGAACGGCGTCGGGCGCGTGAACTCGACCGAGCGCACGGCCGCGTGTCCGTCCAGCAGCTTGCGCACGCTGTCCTCGAGCTCGTCCTCGCGCGCGGGGGTGTGCGCTTCCTCGGCCAGGCGCACGGTCAGACGCGCGGTGTGCGGACCCTCGATCTCGCGCGTGAGGGTGTCCTTCTCGACGCCGACGGTGAGGGCCGTGGTCGCGACCCCCGGGACCGCGCGAACCGACTGATCGAGCTCGCGCAGCACGGCTTCGGTCGCGCGCAGCGGCGTGCCCTCGGCGAGGCGCACGTGGGCCGTGAACTCGCCCTGGTGTACCTTGGGCAGGAGCTCGACCCCGAGGTGCGGGAAGCGCTGCATGGCCGCCGCGAACAGCGCCAGGGAGGCGAGCAGCACGACGTAGGGATGGGCGATGGATGCATCCAGGAAGCGCGGGTAGGTGCCCTCGACCACCGTCCAGGCGCGGCCGAAGACCTGCTCGATCGGCCAGAAGAGGATCCGGCCCAGCCAGCGGAAAGGGATGAGCAGCGCCCCCAGGCCGCGCACGAGCCAGCCCAGCACGGTGAGGCTCGCACGGCCGAGCACGAGCAGCGTTCCCGGCACGGCCGCCGTGCCTCGGAAGGAGACGTCCGCGCAGAGGCGCGGCGGACGCACGGGCGCGCTGCGCGTCTCGCGCCCGCGCAGGCGCGAGGTCATGAGCGGGATCAGGAGCAACGCCATCAAGAGCGAGATGAACTGGAAGCTGACCACCGTCAGCGCCTGGTCGCCGAAGATCTGCCCCGCGATGCCGGTCACGAACACGATCGGCGCGAAGACCGCCACCGAGGTCAGGGTCGAGGCGATCATTGCGCCCGTGACGTCGGCCGTGCCGCGGATCGCGGCCGTCACGCGGTCTTCGCCTTGTTCGCGGCGACTGGTGATCGACTCGAGGATGACGATGGCGTTGTCGAGCATCATGCCCGTGCCAAGCGCCAAGCCGCCCATCGACATGATGTTGAGCGTCACGTCGCCCATGAACATCGGCGCGAAGGCCACCACCAGCGAGATCGGGATCGAGATGCCGACGATCACGGTCCCGATCATGTTGCGCAGGAACAGCCAGATCACGAGCACGGTCAGGAGCGTGCCCAAGACGGCCGAGCTCTGCACGTCCTCGATCGCGTCGCGGATGAAGACGGACTGGTCGGAGAGCAGCTCCAGCTCGACCTCCGCGGCCAAGTCGTGGGCCAGGTATCCGACCTCGGCGCGCTGACCGACGGTGCGTTGGCCGACTTCCTTGCCCAACTCCGCGGCCCGTGCACGCTGCTCCTCGGTGCCGAAGATGCGCTCGCGCAGGACGCTCGCGAGCTGCACGATGTTGGCGTCCGCCTCGCGGAACAGCGCCAGCTCCACCGACTCCGAGCCGCCGATGCGGCTGACGACTTCGCGCTTCTCGTAGCCGCGCTCGACGCGTCCGAGGTCGCGCACGCGAACCACGCCCGCGCCGCGGCGCACGACCGGCATGTCCTCGATCTCGGCCACGCTGCGGAACTGGTTGACGGTGCGCACCAGGTACTCGTTCGAGCCCTCCGTCAGCGAGCCGCCCGAGGCGTTGATGTTCTCCTGCGCCAGGCGCGCGGCGAGCTCGCCCGGATCGACGTGCAGCGCGGCCATGCGCTCGGGATCGACGTGCACGCGGATCTCCTCTTCCAGTCCGCCGCGCACCTGGGCCACGGCCACGCCCTCGATCGCCTCGATCTCGCGCTTGATGCGGTTCTCGGCCAGCCAGCGCAGCTGGATGAGCTCCTGGATGCGCTCGGCCTCGCCCTCTTTTCCGGACACGGCCGCGCGCGCCGCGGGCACGCGGATGCCGATGCGCAGGATCGGGTCGAGGTTGGGGTCGTAGCGCAGGATCAGCGGCTTGCCCACGTCCTGGGGCAGGTTCGCGCCGGCCAGGCGCTCGCGCACGTCCTCGACCGCGAAGGTCATGGGCGTGCCCCAGTCGAACTCGAGCACGACGTCGGACGTGCCGGCGCGGCTGATCGAGGTCGAGCGCACCAGGTCGTCGAGGGTCGAGAGCGATTCCTGCAGCTTTTCGGAGATGCGCTGCTCGACGTCCTCGGGCGCGGCGCCGGGCCAGCTCGTGCGCACCGTGAGGGTCGGGTAGCTGACCTCCGGCAGGAGATCGACCTTGAGCTTGGAGAACGAGACCGCGCCGAAGACCACCAGCAGCAGCACGAACATCGACACGGCCACCGGGCGCCGCGTCACCGTGCCCAGGGCCCGCACCAGCAGGCTGTCGGGCGGCGTGCTCTCCGCGGACACTACCTGCCCTCCGCGGACACTACTCGGCCTCCGCCACGCCCTCTTGCGGCGCTTCCTTCGGGGCTACTTCGACGGCCGCCTCGTCGCTCGCGCGCTCTTCGTCCACCGACACCATGTCGCCCTCGGACAGGTCGCGCCCGCCGACCACGACCACCAGGTCACCCGCGCCGAGTC
>JABFRZ010000643.1 GCA_013140785.1 Planctomycetota bacterium
GGGCCGCATGCGCTCGGCGAGCAGCTCCAGGAAGCCGCGCGTGAGCAGGCGACGCCCGTAGTGGCGAGTCTTTGGCCAGGGACAGGGATGGTTGACGATCACTTCGGACAGCGAATCCAGCGCGAAGGGCCAACGCACCAGCACCTCGGCCTCGCCCAGCAGCGCGCGCGCGTTGCCGAGCTGCGCCGCCCGGAGCCGCCGCAGGAGGTGCGTGGCGGCGGTCCAAGAGAGCTCGATGCCGACGTGGTCGCGCTCGGGGTGCGCGCGGGCCTGCTCCACCAGGAAGGCGCCGTTCCCGAAGCCGAGCTCGAGCACCAGCGGCGCCGTGCGGCCGAAGACCGCGCTCCAGCGGATCGGCCAGGGCTCGCGCTGCCAGTCCACGACGTAGTCCGCGAGCGCGCGGGAGAGCGAACGACCCATCGGGGCCGTGCTTATACGGCCGCTCCACACGCCTGTCACCCGAGGCCGTGTTTGACCCGTTCCGCGCCGCTCGTCAACAATGGGGGATGCGGACCCGTAGCGCGGGCCCTCCACTAGGACCCACGACCCCCTGCTCTCCGTGCCGATGCCCCGCGAAAAGCGCCCGCTGTCTTGGATCTTCGCCGCCCTGGTCCCGCTGACCCTCGCGGGCTGCAACGGGGACGAAGGAAAAAAACCGACAGGCCCCGCCGTGGCGGTCGCGGAGAAACCTGCGGCGCGACCGGAGGAGCCCAAGGCCGCGCCGGGCGTGAAGGGCTACAGAGCGCCGCACGACGGCAAGGCGACGCCACCGCTGATCGAGGCTACCAAGCTGGGCAACCTGGACTCCGTCAAGGCCTTGCTCGACACGGGCGTGGATGCGAACACGACGCGCGGGAACGGCCTGACCGCCCTGCACATCGCCGCGGGCGAGAACATGCTCGAGATCGCCAGGGCGCTGCTCGCCAAGGGTGCCGATCCGAGCAAGGCCTTCGAGGGCGGGATCACACCCCTGCACATGGCCGCCGCGAATCCGAACGGCCTCGAGATGGTCAAGCTCTTGCTCGAGAGCAAGGCCCCGTCCGAGGCCAAAGACGGCCCGCAAGGTCAGACGCCGCTGTGCGCCGCGGCGAGGCTCGGCCACCTCGAGAACGTGCGCGCTCTGCTCGGCGCGGGGGCGGATGTCGCGGCCAGCGACAAGAAGAAGCGGACGCCGCTGATCCTGGCCGCCATCGGCGGGTACCTCGAGATCGTTCACCTCCTGCTCGACAAGGGCGCGCTGATAGACGCCCAGGACGTGGATCAAGGTTCGGCTCTGCACGCTTCCGCCAGTTTTGGCCATGCGGAGGTCACGGCCGCGCTGCTGGCGCGCGGCGCCAAGGTGGACATCCAGGACGTCCGGAAGATGTCGCCGCTGCACTGGGCGGCCGGCTCCAATCACGGCGACATCGTCGATCTCTTGCTCGCCAACGGTGCGAACATCCTGCTGAAGGCCGAAAAGGACGCTACGCCCGCGATGCTCGCGGAGAGCAGGGAGCTGGCACAGCGTCTGTCGGACCTCGAGAAGGCTGCCGGCGGGCCCGGCCTCGATCCGACCAAGCTTCCAGAGAAGCCGGGCAAGAAGTAGGAGCGTTTCAGCGCTCGGCCGGGGCCGCGTCGCCTGTGCGCTCCGCGCGCTCCGCCCCGTTCAGCCGCGCGATGAGCTCGGCGGCCATTCCCGCCAGACACAGCGGCACCGGCACCCACAGGTACACGAAGTAGCGGTCCCAGAGGTGCGGGAAGACGACGTAGCGCACGGCCGTCGCCACGAGCAAGCCCGCGAGCACGGCCACGTGCACGTCGAACGCCTTCAGACGTGAGCGCAAGGCCAATGCGATGCCTCCCGCCGCCGCCGCGCAGTACGTCAGCACGAAGTTGGAACCGCGCACGAAGGACCCGTCGGAGGCGCCGTCGTAGCCGTGATAGCTCAAGCCCGCGAGTCGTTCCTTCATGCCGAGCAGATACAAGCGTGGCTCGAATGGAATCACCTCGTCGAAATCGCCCACGCGGATCCACGCGCAGCTGAAGGCCGCCCACCAGCCCGGGTCGCGCGCGCTGCGGGATACCGCGAGGTACAGCACGAGGCAGATGGCCAGCCACGCCAGCAGAGACCCGTTCGAGGGCCGGCGCGATCGTTCGACGAGCAGGAACAACGCGGCCGCGACGCCGCCAGAGATCAATACGAAGTCCGAGCGCACCAGGATCGCGAGCGTCAAGAGCGTCGCGCTCGCGAGGAAGGCGCGCTGCTCGAGCACGAGGTAGAGCGACAGCACCACCAGGAACGTGGCCATGCCGTCGGGCGTCGAGGCCGGCACCAGCGACAGCACCGGCGGCGAGTACAGGATGCCGAGCGCGAATACCGCAGCCGGTCCGAGCGCGAAATGGCGCGTCGCCCAGAAGAGGACGAACAAGGCCGTCAGGCCCCAGAAGATCAGATTGGGCACGGCTGTGGCGGCGACCAACGGCACTCCGAGCGCGTTCAGGCCGCACACGGTGGCCGTGTACAGGTAGCGCCCGCGGTGGAATCCGAGGTTGGCGTCGAAGGCCTCCCAGTCCTTGGCGATGCGCTCGCGATACGGCCCCGCCGCGGTCGGCGAGCCCCCGCTCGTGAAGTCCACGAACACATCGGGCGGCAGCTCGGCCGCGAGCACCTCGTAGGTCCGCCGGTGAACGGCCTCGGGATCGTCCTCGACCCACTCGAGCGCCAAGGCCACGTAGTCCACCAGGTCGAAGTTGAGGGCCGGCCGGCGGTACCCGGCGACGAGGGCGCAGCTCACCGCGCCGAGGAACGCGAGCACGCCGAGCGCGCCGAACGCGAGCTTGGTCAAGCACAGAGATCGGGCTTCACCGAGGGTCGTGCTCATGCTCCTAAGTGCGGGTTGCGCCGGAGGCTCGCGTCATCCAGGAGCGAGGCCGAGGAAGGGAGACACATCGATCGAGCGTCGGCGCGGAGCGGCGGGAGTCTAGCCTACGGCCTGCGCCGAGCCGAGGTCGATTGGCGGCGTCGGCGGTTCTCGTTCGTCCCACCACGAATGCGCGCTCGGCGTTCGCGAGCACGCCGGTGGATCCGTCTCGATCCGGCGTGCACCCGAGCAATTTCTTCCCGGTCGCGTGGGTCCGCGAGCCGCGGGAGAACGCACGAGTTCCAATACGAGAAGGAACTTTGCTGGCGCTGCCTGCGAAGGCGGAAGAATGCGCGTAGGATGAAGGGCCTTCCCCCCAGCAGCGCCTCTGGTCATGAAGCAGCAGCCCCTCCTTGCCAAACCACAAGACGCCGTCCTGCAGCCGTTCCGCCCGGCCGCGGCGTCGAGCGGGTACCAGCGGATCGAGCTCGAGTATCCGGTTAACCCCAAGCCGCGCTCGCTGCGGGGCGGCCGCGCGGGTGAGCGTTTGATGGCCCAGCTGGCGGCGAGCCGGCCCGCGGCCCGAGTCCTGATCGAGCAGGCCGCGCGCTTCCACGAGCAGTTCCTGGCCATCCCCCTAGAGGCCCAGCCCGGCGCTACCGGACCGAGCTGGATCAACGGCTGGTTCCCGGGCTTGGACGCCGTGACGCTCTACAGCCTGCTGGCGACCCGGAACCCGCGCCTATTCGTGGAGGTGGGCTCGGGCAACTCCACGCGCTTCGCGCGCCGCGCCATCCGCGACCACGGCCTGCGCACGCAGATCATCTCGATCGATCCCTGCCCGCGGGCCGAGATCGACGCGATCTGCGACCAGGTCGTGCGCGAGCCGCTGGAGAACGTGGACATGGGAGCCCTGGGCCGAGTGACGGCCGAGGACCTGTTGTTCGTGGACTCGAGCCACCGCTCGTTCCAGAACTCCGACGTGACGGTGTTCTTCACCGAGATCCTGCCCGCGTTGCCGCCCGGGCTGGTGTACGGGATGCACGACATCTACCTGCCCGACGACTACCCGACCGAGTGGGCCGCGCGCTTCTACAGCGAGCAGTACCTGCTGGCGAGCTACCTCCAAGGCGGCGCGGACGGCGACGAGATCCTGGCGCCGCTCGCGTATCTCTGGCAGGACACGGACCTGCCGTCGGCCTTCGCGCGCACCTTCGATCAGCTCGGGCTGGCCCCGGGGCTGCGCTACGGCAACTCCTTCTGGATGCGCAAGGGGTCGGGCTAGCTGCCTACACACCGCGTCACTCCAGCGCGAGCTGATCCAGCACGAAGCTGATGCAGTGTTGCCGGTAGGGACCGGCATAAACGTAGTCGCTGGTCTCCAGGTGCACGGTGACGCCGCCGCGGGGTTTGATCGACTTCGGCACGGGGAAGCGCACGTCGAAGGGCTGGCCGGGGACGAGTTCGTGCTCGCCCAGCGCGACCCCTTGGATGCTGGCACGGACGCGCGCGCCCGCCAGCTCGGCGCGATCCAGCGCTCGGCCGCGCAGCCTCAGCACCCCATGGCGCGACCTCTTGCGCAGGAAGAAGGAGGCGAAGGGAGAGACTTGCCCTTCCTTGTCGAGGCCCGTGTACACGTGACGCCACTCGAGGTCGGCGAAGCTCGCAGGCTCGAGGCTCGAGACGGAATCGTATGGCGCCTTCCATGCCTGTTCGGGCTGCGGGGCGGTCGCGTCGTTCCAGGCCTGCGTGAGCTCCGCCAGCGCGGGCACTTCGACCTCGGGCCAGGGAGTCAAGGCGAGCTGCGGCAAGAGGGCCCGCTCGCGGGTCAGGGTGAACAGGAGGCGCGCGACCAGCTCGTGCCCCGCGCGGCTCCAGTGCTGGTTCGCTGGCCCTTGGATCAGATCGGGCTGCGTGACGAGCCGCGACGGCAGGGCGGCGAACTCACTGGGCTCGAGGTGCCGCTTCAGGAAGTGGCACAGTCGGCCGCTGTGGTTTGCCCAGTGCGAGATGGCGACGTAGCGCGCGCCGGACTGGCGCACCAGCGAAGCGAGCTTCCCGATCGCCTCGGCCAGCTCCGAAAAACGCTGGCGGCTCTCGTGGTCGAGACCGAGCAAGAGGTAGTTCCCGTTGAGGGGCGAGGAGTACTGGATCGGGAAGATGTGCGCGACCAGCGCGTCGGTGCGCCGCATGGTGAGCGGCGCGAAGGCCGAGAGCCCGCCGAACCCGCGCACGCCCATGTTGTCGTCCAGGTCGTTCGTGATCAGGATGTGGAACACTAGATCGGGCGCGAGCTCGGTGAGCATGCGCCGCAGCCAGGCACACTCGGAGACCACGTTCCAGCCGCCGATGCCGATGTGGAGACACTCGATCGGTCCCGTCCAGCCGGTCGCGTGCTCGGCCAGGTAGCGCTCGAGGAACACGCCCAGGCGATCCTCGGCCTCGACCCCGAAGCCCTGCACGAAGGAATCGCCCAGCAGCACAATGCGCAGCACCCCGGGAGGCTTCGGGAGCTCGAAGGTTTTCTCGCGCAGCCCGAGGGCGTTCGTCTGCGTCAGCACGCCCGCGGCGATCGTCTTGTGCAAGTTAGGCTGCAGCATGCGACCGACCTCGGGGTCGTTGTGCGAGTCCCAGGCACCGACGGAGGCGGCGGTCATGCGCCGCACGATCTCGTCGCGCAAGGCCGGGTCGGCCAGCGCGGCCTGGGTGTTCAGGCCGTCCAGCCTGGAGCCGCCGCGCCACGCGAGCCAGCCGAGGAAGCCGCACGCCAGCAGCAGGGCCAGGGTCGAGCTGGAGAGGAGCGCGACCAGTTTCTTCTCACCCGTGGTCATGAGGTGCTGCTCGTCAGATCGTCTCCACTCAGTCGCCGTCGTCGTCGCCCGAGGAAGAGCCGCCCAGATACCCGATCGAGCGCAGCTCGTTCTGCGTCTCCTGATCGAGTTCCACCGCGGCGCGCGCGTGCACGGGCTGCGCTCGTTGCAGGAGTGCGGTCGTCAGGGCTGCGGTCACTTCGGGTCGGGCTGCCGCGAGGTTCACGCGCTCGGTCGGGTCGTGCTCGAGGTCGTAGAGCTCGAAGCGCGCCGGGTCGCCGCTCGCGATCAGCTTGAACGGCCACTCGACCAGCGCGCGCCGCGGCTCGCCGTAGAGGCTGTTCTCCGCGTACAGCCGGCGCGGGCCGGGCGCGCCGCCGCCGCCCAGCGCCGGCCACAGCGACACGCCGTCCAGGTCCTCGCGCCGCGCGAGCCCGAGCGCTTCCAGCAGCGTTGGCATGACGTCCACGAGCGACACCGGCTCCGCGCGCCGGCCCGGCCGGACGCCGTGGCCCCAGACGACGAACGGGATGCGCAACAGCTCCTGATACAGCGTGTGGCCGTGCTCGAGCCTCCCGTGATCCAGGAACTCCTCGCCGTGATCGGCGGTGAGGAGCACCAGGCCCCGCTCGAGCACCTTGCGCGCCGCGAGACCGTCCAGGAAGCGCGCGAGTTGCGCCGACACGAAGGCCACTTCCTCGTCGTAGACGCCGCGCAGGAAGGCCTGGTCGGCTGGTTCCAGCTCGAGCTCGCCGCCGTTCACCTTGCGCACGAGCGCAGGCTCGATCGGCGTTGCGAGCGTTCCGTGATAGCCGGCCGTGAGTCGTCCGGCCACCGCAGGCGGCGGGTCGTAGGGCAGGTGCGGGTCGAGCAGGTGCAGCAGCAGGAACCAGGGCGCGGCGGGCGCGCGTGCGTCGATCCACGCGAGGGCCTGATCCACCATGACGTCCGCTGCGCGCTGGTCGCGAAACTTGCTGCGGCTGAAGTCGTAGCTGTCGAAGCCCTGATCCAATCCGAAGCCGGGCCAGAGGAACGAGTTGGTCACGAACGCGGCGGTGGCGTAGCCGTGCTCCGAGAGTCGCGCGGCCAGGCGCGGCGCCGCGGCGTCGAGCCCCACGAATTCGTTGCGCGTGCCGCCTTCGGGCAGCGCGACCTCGCGCCGGCCCGAGCCGTGGTTCGCCGGGTAGCGCCCCGTGAGCAACGAGCCAACGCTCGGGAGCGTCCAGGGCGCGGTCGAGAAGGCGTGCTCGAACACCGCTCCACGCCCAGCCCACTCGTCGAGGGACGCGGAGGTCGCGTGCCGATAGCCATGGAAGCCGAGCCCGTCGGCGCGCAGCGTATCGACGACGATGATGACGATGGGCCCACCCTCCGGTAGGCCGCTCGGCTCGCGCGCGCACCCAGACGCCAGCGCGAGCACGGCCATGGCAGCCGCGACGTTTCGCCGTGTCGGACGGCGCTGTTCGCGCTCGTTCGTGTGAACGGAGATCCGGCGAGGCGTGCGCATGGACCCGGAAGGTAGCAAAATCGCCGCGCAGCGAAGGCGCCTCGCGCTAGCGCGGAGCTTCGGATCCCGACGCGAGAACCGTTCGAGCGCGAAGAAGAGCGCACAGCGTCGAGACGAGCACGCCAACTCCGATCCAGAACGCCACGCGCTGGAGGGCGATGCCGAGCAGCATGTGGCGATGCATCTCGACCCCGTCGGCGTGGTACGTCAGGAAGGAGTAGACCAGCGCGGTGGCCGAGAAGAGCAGCGCCGCGGCCAGCTCCGCTCGGATGCGCCGATCCCGGCGCAAGGCCGGAAGGAGGAGCCACGGCAGGAGCAGGGTCGCCCACGGCCCTGGACCGAAGGCCATCCAAGCGCCAGCCGTGCGCGCGGCGCGCGGGGGCGCCAGCCCATGCGAGTACTTCGCGAGGTCGCGCTCGTAGTACCGCTCGAGCGCGCGCCAAGCCTCGACGTAGCTGGACGGGCGCGCAAGGACCCAGCTCCAATACTCGCGCGCGCCGTGCCGCTCGGTCCATTCGAAGAAGCGCGGTTCCGTCGCGCGCAGCCGGCGCTGCGTGCGACTCCCGGGTGACCCGGCCACCTCGCTCAGCTTGGCCGGCACCGGCATGCCCGCGGCCGCGAAGCGTGCGACGGCCGTTGGATCTGGCAAGACCCGCGCGAGGACGGCGTTGTTGAGCGACCAGTCGGCGCGCTCGTTCCGGCGCGCATCCAAGGCTCCGACGGCCAGCACGAGCACGGCGACGGCCAGCACGGCCACGCGTTGGCGCAGCGGCAAGTAGAGCGCGGGCAACAAGAGGGCAGGTACGAGGATCAGGTTCGCGTCGCGCGACCAGCCGAAGAAGGCGAGGCACAGGGCCCAGCCGAGGAGCCGCGCCCACGACGGAGCTCGACCCCTGAACGCGCGCTGCGACAGGTGCAGCGAGGCCGCGAGGGCGAGCGCCAGCAGCGAGAGCGAGAACGATTCGCTCAGCACGCTGGAGTTCCAGCACCAGACGGACGGCACGAGCGCGAGCAGGCAGCCCAGCGCGACGCCCGCGAGCCGGCCCGCCAGCCACCCGAGCGTGGACCACGCGGCGAACGAGAGCACCGTCTGTGCCCACACCAGAGCCGCGCCCGTTCCGAACACGTCCAAGAAGAGGGCGTAGCCCAGCGGCCGCGCGCCCATCACTCGCTGCGGACCCGCCAGCACGAAATCGGCCGGCCAATCGATGTAGGCGAGCGAGTCGGGGAACCGCAGAGCCGCGCTCACGAGCGGGCGTCCGAGATAGAGGGCCAGGCAAGTGAGCGCCACTGCGGCGGCCGCTTCCCAATGGACTCGCGCGTTCCTGGCAGGCCTGCTAGGCCGAAGCGCCACGTCTGGTTCCAAGTGCGGCGCATCTTCCGTTCGGAGCCGCGCGCGTGCAACGTCTTGGGTGACGGGCCGGTGCCGATCGAGCGGCCGGCCGGGTAGGCTCGGACGCATGCCGATCCTCGCCGGCGCTCTCGCACTGGCCGTGGCTCTCGCGCGCCAGGAAACGCGCGCTGCCGTGCGCGAGCGTCCGAACGTGCTCTTGATCGTCGCGGACGACGTCGGGACCGACAAGCTCGCGGCCTATGGAGAGCACGCGCGGACGCCGCGCACTCCGCGCCTCGACGCGCTTGCGGCGGAGGGCATGCTCTTCCGCAATGCCTACGCGACGCCGCTGTGCTCCTCGACGCGCGCGGCGCTGCTCACCGGGCGCCACGGGCGGCGCAACGGGATGGGGGGCCTCGTGCGCGGGGATGGCAAGTGGGAGCTGCCGCTCGACGAGGTGACGCTGGCGGAGTTGCTCGAGCGCGGCGGAGCCGACTACGCCAGCGCGGCCATCGGGAAGTGGCACCTGTCTGGCCCGCACACCCCGAGCGCGCTGCGTCACCCGAACCTACAGGGGTTCGAGCACTTTTCCGGCGTGATCCAGAACCTCTATTTCGACGGCGCGCCGGAGGCGAGCAACTACTTCCACTATCACAAGATCGTGGACGGCGTGTTCACGCAGGTAGACGGGTACGCGACGACCGTCACCACGGACGATGCGCTAGCCGCGCTCGCGCGCATGAGCGAGCCATGGTTCCTGTATGTGGCCTACAACGCAGCGCACGCGCCCCTGCACGTCCCGCCCGGATCCGACTTGCCCGCAGGTGCGCCCAAGTCGGCCCTGTACGACGCGATGGTCGAGAAGCTCGACCAGGAGATCGGCCGCCTGCTCGACGGGATCCCGGCCGAGCCGCGCCGGCGCACGCTGGTCGTGTTCCTGGGAGACAACGGCACCGACCCGAACGCCATCCTGCCGCCGCGCGATCCCGAGCAGGGCAAGGCCACGCTGTACGAGGGCGGCATCAACGTCCCGCTCCTCGTCGCCGTGCCGGGCCGGGCGTGACCCGACCCGGCACGGTGTCGAACGCGCTCGTTCACGTCGTGGACG
>JABFRZ010000557.1 GCA_013140785.1 Planctomycetota bacterium
GGGTTGCCGCGCTACGCGGCTCCGCGCCGATCCGGCCCACCCTGGCCCGAAGAAAACCACCACCATGAACGCCCTCCTCCTCGCCAGCACCGCCTGGCTCATGACCTTCGCCGCTCCCGCCGACGAGCTCAAGCGCGAGCGCGTCCCCGCCGACGTGGACCTCGTCGTCCACTTCGACTTCGAAGGCTTCAAGCAGACGCAAGTCTGGAAGCACCTGGCCGCCACGCTGGAGAAGGAGGAGCTTGAATCGGAGCTGGCCGATCTGCACGAGCTCAAGTCGCGCTTCGGGATCGATCCGCTGACCGATTTGCGCGCCGTGACGCTGTTCAAGCTCGAGGCGGAGGAGGAGCCGACCGTGGTGCTCTTCTCGGCCACGGCCGCGATCGACGAAGCGCTGCGCCGGTTCCAGGCCGAGCCGGGCTACGCGCGTCTGAGCGCATCGGGCATCGAGCTGCACACCTGGAGCGAGGGCCAGAAGGACGGCGAGAAGGTCTACGCCTACGTACACGCGGGCGCGGAGGAGCGCGTGGTCGTCCTGTCCAGCAGCCAGGACAGCGCGCTGCACGCGGCGCGCGTCCTGCGCGGCGAGGACCCCAGCCACGCCAAGGCCGGGACGGCGCTGACGCTCGCGCCTGCGCGCGGCTCGTTCCTGTACGTGGCCACGAGCAGCATCCCGCACATCCAAGACACGCCCGCCTCCCGAGTCTTCGGATTGGCGCAGGGGATCCAAGTCGATCTGGGGGAGGCGGGCGGTTTCCTGCGCGCGCACATGGGCATCACGACCGCTTCGCCCAAGGACGCGTACGACATCAGCAACGTGCTCAACGGCCTGATCTCGCTGGCGCGCCTGGCGGGGAACGAGCTGGGCGAAGCGCTCGAGATCCTGACCGGCATCCGCCTGGACACGCGCGGCAGCGAGGTCTTGTTCGACTTCGAGTTCGAGGTCGAGCGCTTGCTCGAGCTCGTCCAGTCCCTCGATGGGTTCGAAGGACTCGGGCACGCGAGATCAACGCACGCAGCACCCGAGGAGCCGCAGGAGCGCGAGGGCGGAAAGCGGCGCATGAAGCTGCGCATCAAGTAGGCTGGTCCGCGCAGGCCATGGACGAATCCCGCTCGATGCACAGCGCCGAGGCCCTCGCGCTCGAGGCCCAGGCGGGATCCGTCCAGGCCTTCGAGGCCCTGGTGGCGCGCTTCGAGGCGCCGCTCCATCGCTTCCTGTGGATGCGCACGCGCGACGCGGCCGCGGCCGAGGACCTGACGCAGGACAGCTTCCTGCGCGCCTGGCAGAACCTCGCGCGCTACGACCCGCGCTGGCGCTTCTCGACCTGGCTGTACACCTTGGCCGAGCGCCTGTGCATCAGCGCGCGGCGCTCGCGCGGCAAGGATCCGGCCGTGACCGGCGGCGAGATCGAGCTCGGCAACGTGCCCGCCGGCCACGATCCCGCGCAGGCCGCGGCCGAGCGCGACGAGGGCCGCGCGCTGTGGGAGACCGCCTTTCGCGTCCTGCGGCCCGAGGAGCGCTCGGCCCTGTGGCTGCGCTACGCCGAGGACCTCTCGATGGAAGAGATCGGCGCCGTGCTCGGGCGGCCTGCCGTGACGGTGCGCGTGCTCCTCTTCCGCGCGCGCGGTCGTCTGGGCGCGGCGCTCGAGCCGCGCGCCGGCGTCGCTGCGCGTCCCGCTGACTGTCGTGATCAACCCGCTCTTGCCGAGGAAGGCCTCGGAGGTCTGCCATGAACATGCCCTTTTTTCAGCGCGATCCTGCCGAGCTGGAGCGCCGGCTGCGCGTCGGCGCGGCTTCCTTCGGTCCGCTTCCGCCGCCCGAGCTGCGCTCGCGCGCGGGATCCTGGGGGCCGGCACGCGCGTGCTCGCGCTGCCCGTTCAGGCCGAGGACAGCCTGCGCCAGGAAGCGGCGCGCCTCTTCTCCGACACCTCGCGCGTGGCCGCGGGACTCGTGCGTGGGCTGCCGGCGCCGATACGCGCCCAGCTCGAGCGCATGTAGCGCGCCGCCCGAGCCGCAGCGAGCACCCGATGAGGCGGACGCGCGGGAGCGTATCCTCGCCGGCGTGAGTCCCCGCTCGAAGCTCGCTGCGCGCCGCCTGATCCTCGCGCGCGTGCTCGCGCGCCGCTGCCCGCAGTGCGGTCGCGGCTGGATCTTCCAGGGCTACGCCCGCGTGGCGCCGGCTTGCAAGCGCTGCGGGCTCGTCTTCCGGCGCGAGCCGGGTGCTCAGACCGGTTCGATGTACCTGACCGCGGCCGCGAGCGAGATCTTCGCGGCCGCGTTGATCTTCCTCTTCTGGTGGCTGTTCGACTGGACGCCGCTCGTGTTCGTGCTCGCGACGGCCCCGCTGGTGCTGGCCTTCTGCGCGGCCTTCCTGCCGGTTTCGCAGGCCCTGTGGGTAGGGGTCGAGTACGCGACCGACCTCGAAGGCCGGGAACCCTGGGTCGAGCTGCGCGAGTAGCTCCGCCTCCCCGATCCGCACCACCCAGCAGCCCAGCGTGACCGAGTTGCCCGAGGTCGAGACCGTGGCCCGCGCCCTGCGCCCCGCGTTGGTGGGGCGTCGGCTCGGCGCCTGCGAGGTGCGCTGGAAGCGCACGCTGGGCGGGCTCGCGCCGCGGGCCTTCGCGGCCGCGCTGGAGGGCGTGCGCGTGCGCGCGAGAGAGCTCCAGCACGATCCACTTCGCGCGCCTCTCGACCGCGCGCGCGTGCCGGCCGGGGTCTTGTGCGTGCACCTGCGCATGACCGGGCGCCTGCAGGTGGACTCGGCGGCGGAGCCGCCCGGCCCCTGGGAGCGCGTTCGCATCGCGCTGGACGACGGGCGCGTCCTGCGCTTCGTCGATCCGCGCAAGTTCGGACGCATGCGCTTCGTGCGCGAGCGCGAGGAGCTGCTGAGCGATCTGGGGCCCGAGCCGCTCGGGCCCCAGTTCACGCCAGCGTGGCTGGCCGCGGCGTTGCGCGCGCGCCGCCGGCTGCTGAAGCCGCTCCTGCTCGACCAGACATTCCTGGCAGGACTCGGGAACATCTACGTGGAC
>JABFRZ010000660.1 GCA_013140785.1 Planctomycetota bacterium
GGCCAGCGTGGCCACGGTCTCGGGGCGCACGTGCTCCGCGAAGAAGGGCGCGTCGCCGAAGTTCTCCACGAGTAGCGCGTCCACCCCGCCCTCGACCAACGCGCGCGCATCCTCGCCCGCGCGCGCGAGCAGCGCCGCGCTCGAACCGCAGTAGCGCGGCGCCCCCGGCGTCGCCAAGAGGTGCACCACCCCGATGAAGGCCGGGCGCGAACCCGCCAGCAGCGCCAGCGCGTTCATCCGCGCTTCTTCTTCTCCTTCAGCGCGTAGTGCTCCTTCACGAAGGCGCGCCAGGCCTCCTCGAACTGGAACGGCGAGAGCTGCAGCGTCTCCGCCAGCGCCTCCTTGATCGATTTCCGCGCCTTGATCGCGCGCGCCAGCGGGCCGAAGTGCGCGTGCTGCGCACGCAACACGAAGTCCACGTAGGACCAGGCGAAGAGCTGATCCTCGGGCGTGAGCTCGGTCGTGTTCTTGCCGGCCACGCCCAGGAACCCGGGCGCCTCGTCGCGCTCGACCGCGGCGCGCACCTCCGGCTCCCACCCGCCGCGCGCGAGCTCCAGGATCGTGTCGCTCTCGACGTAGCAGTAGTGGCGCACGCGGCCGAAGAGCGCGATCTCGTAGGCGTGCGCCAGGCCCTCGTCCACCCAGCCGCCGCGGATGTTGCCGGGCCAGATCCCGTCCCACACGTTCGAGAGCAGGCAGTGCGTCACCTGGTGCACGAGCGCCTGGTGCAGCTCGAACTCCTCGTGCAGCCACTCCTTGTCGTAGAAGATCGAGACCACCGGAGCCTTGCCCATCAGCTTCGACTCGGTGGACGAACTCTGGCGCGTGAAGGCCAGCGCGGCCTTCTCCTGGTCGGCCTCCTTCGACCACAAGAGGGCGTGCGTGGGCCCGAGGATGTCGGAGTCGCTCGCGCCCGTGTCGGCCGTGAAGCGCGCGAAGAGCTGCTCCAGCCGCTCGAGGTAGAGGTGCAGACCGCCGTGCAGCGTCTCGCCGCCCTCGACGTCGAGCTTCGGAACGTCGAAGGTCAGCAGGAAGTGCGCGCTCTTCGCGTGCGCGAGCTTGCGGCCGAGCACGGCCTCGATCGGCACGAGCTCCAGCAGCCAAGCGCGGTTCGCGTCCTGGGCCACGGCGCGCGCGGCTTCGTCCGCGGTCCCGCACTTCGTGCACGGCACGCTGTGCGTGCCCACGCAGGTCACGCAGCTGGCCGCGATCGAACAGCGCTGCGCCGCCGCGCCCGTGCAGGCGTGGCGCGTGGCCTCCGGGCAGGCAACGAGCCCCGTGCTCTTGCAGCGCTTGCAATCCGCACGCGAGTTCGCCAACGCCGCGGCGAGGGCCAGAATCGTGGCGAGGAGCGGGGCCGGCACGCCCCTATCCTGCCGCGAGAAGCCCGCGCTGCGCCAATTCCAGGCCGAGCTGGTACGCCGAGGTGAAGCGCAGCGCCTGCAGCCCCTGGGCGCGCGCCGCGGCGACGTTCTCGGCGCGGTCGTCGATGAGCAGGCACTCTCCAGGCGGCACGCCGAGCTCAGCGGCCGCGCCCGTGAAGGCGCGCTCGTCGGGCTTGCGCACGCCCGTCCGACACGACACGAAACTCCACGCGAGGTAGCGCGAGAGCCCCAGGCGCTCCTCGACCATGCGGTACCACTCGGGGTAGTTCGACAGCGCGTGGAGCACGTGGCCGCGCGCGCACAGGGCCGCCAGCAGCTCCTCCATCCCCGGCAGCCAGCGGTAGGCCGCGCGCACGCAGTCCACGAACCCCGCGCGATCGAAGTCGCGTCCGTCGCGGAAGAACGAGGCCAGGAACTCGGCCTCGCTCGCGCGCCCGAGCTCGAAGTCGATCCAGGCCGTGGGGTGCTTCGCCGCCGTGAGCTCCGCCAGGGTCATGCCGAAGAAGGCCGGCATCTCGCGATGAAACGGCTCGTGCACGAGCGTGTCCATCACGTCGAACAAGAGGATCGAGCGGCGCTCCATCGCGGGCGCGGACTCTACCCGCGAGGGCCCCCGGCGAGCGCCGCGTCCCTCCCGCGCGACGCCGGGCGCGCGCCGAAATCGGCTGGGGCCAGAGACGGGATTTGAACCCGTAACCCCCGCTTTACGAAAGCGGTGCTCTACCGTTGAGCTACTCTGGCTTGCGCTCCGCGACCGCGCCGGCCGGCGGAGGTTGTCGGGGTTCGCGCAGCTGGGTCAGTTCAGCGTCCCTGCAGACTGCGCATCAGCTCGATGCGCACGTCCTTGGTCAGGTTCAGCCGCCCCAGGGCGCCGGCCGTGGCCGCGCGGACCGGGAAGGAAGCATCCTTCTGGGCAACGTCCTGCAGCAGCTTGAGCACGCCCGCGTCCACCGTGCCGCTGCGCGTGAAGATCCCGGCCAGAGCTTGCGCGGCGTGCTCGCGCACGAGCTCGGAACGCTCCGCGTTGGTCAACACCGCGGCGACGCGCTCGACGTGCGCCGGTCCACCCATGAACTGGAGCACGCCGAGAGCCGGAGCGACGACCTCGTCGGGACGGTTCCCGAGCGTGGAGGCCAGCGTCTCGGTGGCGAACGCCACGTCGGTCTTGCCGCCGATCGTGAGCTGGAAGAGCGTGTGGGCCGCGCGGCCAGCGAGGTCCAAGGCATCCAGCCGGTCGCGATTCATGGGCTCGTTCGCAGCCGCCTCGGTCGCCGCCGCAAGGTCGGCGCCGGGCGCCAGGATCCCATTCACTTTGTCGCCGAAGGCCGCGGCGTCCGTGTCCGACGAGGTGACCTTGACGAAGATCTGCGTGCGCGCGAAGCGCGGCTCGGCGCGGAGCTCGCTCACGGCCACGCGCGCGGTCATGTCGCTGAGCTTCTCGTTCACGACCACGAGGTCCACGCCCGGCAAGGAACGCAGCGACACGAGGCCGCGCCCGCCCGTGGGCCACCAGCTCGCTTGGTAGCCGTGCTCGCCGAGCTGCACGGCGAGCGCGCGTCCGTCGGCCTCGTCGCCGCCGATGATCGCGCCGATGCGCAAGACCTCGCGGCCAGCCGCGGCTGCCAGGGCGGCCACGGTGTCGGC
>JABFRZ010000137.1 GCA_013140785.1 Planctomycetota bacterium
CAGCGCATGGGTCCCGATGGCGAGCTGCGCGCGCTTTGGTCTCCGCGCCGTGCTCGTCTCCGGCTCGCAGCGGGCCGCGGCGCGTAGAGCGGCGTTGGCCGAACTCGCCAGCGGCCGCGCGCAGCTCGCCATCGGGACCCATGCGCTGCTCGCGCCAGACGTGCGCTTCGCGCGTCTCGATCTGTGCGTGATCGACGAGCAGCAGCGCTTCGGCGTGGCAGAGAAGCAGTCCCTGCTCGAGAAGAGCGTGGACGTACACGCGCTGCTGATGACGGCCACTCCGATCCCGCGCACCCTGGCCTTGTGCTACTACGGCGACCTCGACACGAGCCTGCTCGCCGAGCGCCCGCCCGGGCGCGGCTCGCTGGAGACGCGCGTCGTCACGCAGGGCGAGCGCGCCGAGGTCATGCGCCACCTGCTCGAGCGCACGCATGCCGGCGAGCGCGTCTTCTGGGTTTGTCCGCGCATCCTCGGCGCGCAGGCCGGCCGTGCGGGCGCCCAGCCCGACAGCCAGCCCGAGGGCGAACTCGAGAGCGAGCATGAGGGCCGCGAGGAGAGCGCTTCGGCCGAGGAGACCTTCGCGCGCCTCGGACGTGGCGAGCTCGCGCGAACGGGGTTGGAGCTCTTGCACGGACGCCTGTCACCCGAGCGCCGTGCGCAGGCCATTGCGCGCTTCAGGAGCGGCGCGGCCGCGGTGCTGGTCACGACCTCGATGGTCGAGGTGGGCGTGGACGTCCCCGAGGCGACCGTCATGGTGATCGAGGGCGCCGAACGCTTCGGCCTCGCGCAGCTGCACCAGCTGCGCGGACGCGTCGGGCGTTCGCACCGGCCTTCGTGGTGCTTCCTGTTCGGCGCGGCGGACGCACTTCCGCGCCTGCGCTTCCTAGAGCAGTGCGCGGATGGCTTCGCGCTGGCGGAAGAGGACCTGCGCCGGCGCGGCATGGGCGCTCTGGCCGGACTGCGTCAGTCCGGTGAAAACCTCGAGGGCTTGGGCGAGCCCGAGCTCGACCTCGCGCTGGTGCAGCGCGCGCGCGCGCTGGTGCGCGGCAATGCGGCCCTGCGCGCGCACTACCTCGGCGAAGGGCGCGACGTGGCCCTGGTGTGAGCGGCGTGCTGCGAGGACGCTTCAGCTTCGCGCCGGAGGCTCCGGCCGCAGCGCGAACTCGCAGCGGTTGCGGCCTTTTCTCTTGGCTTGGTAGAGGCATTGATCGGCGAGCTTGAGCAGGGCCGCGGCGGCGGCGGCGGACTCGAGCCGAGGCACGGAGACGGCGCCCAGGCTGACGGTCACCGAAAGGCGCTGGCCGTTCACCTCGAGCGACTCATCCTCGACCGCCTTGCGCAGGCGATTGGCCACGATCGCGAGCGCGGCGGGGGTGGTGCGCGGGAGCACGACCACGAACTCCTCGCCGCCGTAGCGCGCCGACAGGTCGCCCTTGCGCGTCATGCGCTGGAGCAAGGCGCCGACCCTGCGCAGCACCTCGTCGCCGACCTGGTGCCCGTAGGTGTCGTTGAAGCGCTTGAAGTGGTCCACGTCGAGCATGATGAGCCCGACCCCGTGCGGCGCGGAGTCGGCGACACGCGGGCGGACCTCGCCCTCCAGGAAGGCGTCGAAGGCCGCGCGGTTGGGAAGGCCCGTGAGTCCGTCGATGCTGGCGCGCGATTCGAGCACCTTCTTCTCGCTCTCGAGCTCCTGATTGCGGCGCTGCGCCGCGGCCAGGTCCACGAAAGTGTCCAGGCCGACGCTCATCATCTGCTGGCGCGCCTGCTCGAGAACGTCCTCGTGCGAGGTTCCGTCGGGGAGCTTGATCGCCAGCAGCTCGGCCGTCTCCTTGATGCCCACCTCGAGACCCATCAGCAGCGAATCGAGTTCGTTCACGCTGACCCCATATTGCTCGCTCATGGCCTGCTGCAGCCGCGCCAGGGCATCGCCCTTGTCGGCCTCGCACAGGATCACTTCGGCCAGGTGCGCGAGCGCGAGCAGTTGCGCGAGCTGGCGCTGGGCCGGATCCGCGAGCTGCGCCAGCTCGGTGGGGCGCGACCAGGAGCCCACGGTCACGTACAAGAGCTCGGGCAGGTGCCAGCTCTTGAGCAGGGTGGCGCACACGTCGGTGCTGCGGAAGCCCAGGCCGCGCTCCTCTTGCTCGGGACTGGGCCAGCGACCGGCCTCGGCCAGCATGGCCTCGAATTCGTCGGGTAGACAGCGCGCCAGCACGAGCTTCCCGAAATGCCCGAACAGTCCGCACAGGAAGGCCTCGTCGGACTGGGGGCACTTCACGAGCCGCGCCAACGAGCGCGCCGCGATGGCGTTCACCAGGCTGCGATGCCAGTACTCGCCGAAGTCGAAGCTGCCCAGCCTGCCGTTCTTCTGCAGCGATCCCGCCAGCGAGAAGGACAGCGCCATGAGATTCACGGTCTTCATCCCGAGCAGCATGGTCGCGCGCTGCAGGGTCGTGACCGCCTTGCCTCCGCCGAACAAGGACGAGTTCGCGAGCTTGAGCAGCTTCGCCGCCAACGCCGGGTCGCGCGACAGGCAGCTAGCCATGTCGTCCAGGCTCGCGTCCTCGTCCTGCGAGATGCGCAGCACCTCCAGCGCCACGGCCGGAAGACTGGGAAGGTTCTGGGCGCGCGCGAGAGCGGCGGGGAGTTCCTTGTCGAAGACGTGAACGCTCATGGGGACCTGGTAGGAGGGCTGGCCGGTCGAACAGGCTGGATCGTTCCGGCGGCGGGGCGGTCTTGAGACGGGACCCGAAACTCTCCCCCCGCGCGGGAATGGCGCTGCGCTCGGGTATCCTCGGCTTCGCGAGGGGGTAGCAGAGGTCCGGTCCCCCAGCGCGAACGCAACGCGTGAAGCTCGTTTCCCTCCTTCTCTTCATGCTGCCGAGCGTCGCTGCGGCCCAGCTCGACTTGCCCGCGAAGGCGGGCGCGAAGCCCAAGAAGAACCCGGCCGACGCGCTCGTGCCCGCCACGCCGCGACCGGGCGACGCGGCCCCGCGCGACGACGCGCCCCTCGACCTGCCCGGGAC
>JABFRZ010000227.1 GCA_013140785.1 Planctomycetota bacterium
GCCGATCGTTGTCGACCGGAGCGGGGTGATCCGTGCCGGCAATGGCACTTTCCACGCTGCCAAGGCGCTCGGCTGGGCGGAGATCGACGTCATCCAGACCGACCTCGAAGGCGTCGAGGCGACGGCGTACGCCATTGCGGACAACAGGAGCAGTGAGCTGGCTGAGTGGGACAGCCCCGCGCTGGCGAAGCTGCTGGAGGAGCTCCGCGCCGAGGACGCGCTCGATGGGATCGGGTTCGAAGACCGCGAGATCGACGAGCTCTTGGACGAGCTGATCGATGCGTCGATGGACCTCGAGGAGGCGCCCGTGCCCGAGCCGCCCGAGAACCCGACGACTCGGCCGGGAGACCTCTGGATCCTCGGGAACCACCGTCTTCTCTGTGGAGACAGCTCGGCGCGGGACGACGTCGATCGCCTTCTCGCAGGCGCTCCGATCCATCTAGTCAATACCGACCCCCCATACAACGTGAAGGTTGAGCCGCGCTCGAACAACGCCATCGCAGCCGGACTCTCCTCGTTCACGAGCACGCACCATCAGGGGCTCGATCTCGCACGCCATCCGGGAAAGGCGAAGCCGACCGGGAAGATGCGAGCGAAGGACCGCCCTCTCGCGAACGACTTCTTGCCCGATGCCGAGTTCGCGGTGCTGTTGCGGAAGTGGTTCGGCAACGTCGCGCGCGTGCTCCTTCCCGGGCGCGGCTTCTACATCTGGGGCGGCTACGCGAACCTCGGCAACTACCCGAGCGCGCTGAAGGAGTGCGGGCTCTACTACTCCCAGGGAATCGTCTGGGACAAGCAACACCCCGTCCTCACGCGGAAGGACTTCATGGGTGCCTTCGAGCTCGCGTTCTACGGTTGGAAGGAAGGCGCCGCGCACCAGTACTTCGGCCCGAACAACGCCACCGACCTCTGGGCGGTCAAGAAGGTGAACCCGCAGAGCATGGTCCATCTCTGCCTGCACCCCGACGCGCTCGTCCTCACGGAGGCGGGCTACCGGCCGATTCGATCGCTGACGCAGGGCGATCGCGTCTTCTCGGGGGACGGAACGTTCCATTCCGTCACGAACGTCTCCTCGCACCCCTACCGAGCCGAACACCTGTATCGGATCACGGCGCGCGGCGGCAACGAGACGACCGACGCGTCCGACAATCACCCCTTCCTGATCTGGCGGCCGTCGCGCCGCGGAGCTGCGATTACGGGGGGCATGGTGGACTGGGTCCGCGCGGACGCGGTGCAGCGCGGCGACTACACCATGTCGCCCATCTTGGGAGCGGACGCGTCGGATCCCTTCCCGGAGCGCGACGAGGAATACTGGTTCCTGTTCGGTCTGTACCTCGCTCAGGGCAGCCTGCAGAAGGCGGGACACGGCGACAACCGCTACCCCTCCTTCCATCTGCACAAGAGACGGCAGGATCTCGTCGCTCGGATCCAGCACCAGTGGAGCTCCGCTTCGGAGTACGACCCGAACGACTACGGCGAGCTCTCGCAGGGCTTGACGGTGATGGCCTTCGACCCGGCCGCAGGCGCCGAGTTCGAGCGGCTCGGCGGACGGCTCAGCCATGCAAAGCGGATCGCGCCTGTCGTGTTCAAGCTCCCGCACGCGAAGCGCCTCGCGGTGTTCCAGGGCTGGCTCAATGGAGACGGATGCCGCGTGCACGACCGCAGCTACTGGCAGGGCAACACGGTCTCGCATGACCTCGCGGCCCACTTGTGCCTGCTCGCGGAGTCGGTGGGCTACCGCGCGAACCTCTACGCCTACGATCCGCCCGAAGAGCTCGGCGGCATCGGTGAGCGCGCCTTCAAGACCCGAAGACGGGTCTACAACCTGTACTTCTACGAGCGGCGAGAGCACAAGCGCGGCAGCCCGCTCCGGATCGAGCACGAGGGGCGGGAGTACGTCCTGCGCGGCGTCAAGCGGATCGAGCGCGTGCCCTACTCGGGCGATGTCTGGAACCTCAGCGTCGAGGGGCATCCGTCGTTCCAGACCGCCGTAGGACTCTCGCACAACACCGAGAAGCCTGTGGAGCTCGCGACGCGCGCGATCACCTACTCCTCGCAGCGCGGCGAGAACGTCCTCGACCTCTTCGGGGGCTCGGGCTCGACACTCATCTCCTGCGAGGAGGTCGGGCGCAGCGCGTACCTGATGGAGCTCGACCCGGCCTACTGCGACGTGATCGTCCAGCGCTGGCAGAACCGCACCGGCAAGGCGGCGGTCCTGGATGGATCCGGGGAGACCTTCGCGGAGCGCGCCGCCGCAACTTCCCAGGAGCCTCAGGAGACCACGTGAGCGGCCGCCTCTCCGACAGCGCCTTCGAGTTCTACGTCGGTCTCGGACCGCCAAGGAGCTACCAGGCCGTGGCGCAGAAGTACGGCGTCACGAAGCGCGCGGTCGTGAAGCACGCCTCTCGGGACAAGTGGAGCGAGCGCTTGGAGAAGATCGAGGAGGAAGCGAGGGCAGAGAGCGACAAGCGGCTCGCCACCGACATGGCCGAGATGCACGAGCGCCACAAGCGCATGCTCCGCGCCGTCGCCTCACGGGCGATCGCGGCGATCAAGGAGCACCCGCTCTCCTCGGGCATGGAGGGGGTCCGAGCGGCCGAGCTCGTGATCAAAATGGAGCGCCTCCTCGCCGGCGAGTCGTCGGAGCGTTCGACCGTCAGCGTCGAGGAGGTGACGCGCCGAGAGCTCGACCGCTGGCTGGTTCCTGCAGGTGCCGCCGATGACGAGCCCGACGGGGACTAGAGCCTTCCGGCTCGACAAGCTGGCGCTGTTCGAGGACCTGAAGTATCGCCCGCACGAGGGGCAGCTTGCCGTGCACCGCTCGAAGGCGCTGCGCCGCGTGCTCGCGTGTGGAGTTCGTTGGGGAAAGAGCACGTGCGCCTCGATGGAGGCGGTCGCGGCGATCCTCGAGCCCCGGGAATCGTCGGTCGGCTGGGTTGTGGGGCCGACCTACGACCTAGCCCACCTCGTCTACCGCCAGAGCGTCGCCTTCCTAGAGAAGCACCTCCCCCACCGGA
>JABFRZ010000092.1 GCA_013140785.1 Planctomycetota bacterium
GGCCTCGACGTATCCGGAGAGCGCCGTGGCCCCGCCGGCCGCGAGCGCGAGCACGATCGCGGCTCCCGCCGCCACGCCGAGGCGGTGCCGCTGCGCGTACTTGCGCAGGCGGTAGACCCGGCTGGGCGGGCTGGCGCGCACCGGCTCGCTGTGCAGGTGGCGCAGCACGTCCTCGGCCAGGGCCGAGGCCGTCTCGTAGCGGCGGCTGCGTTCCTTCTCGAGCGCCTTCATCACGATCCAGTCGAGGTCGCCGCGCAGCAGCGAAGCCAGCGCGCGGGCGGGGAGATGGCGCTGACGCGCGATCGTGCCGACGCGCTCACCCAGGGTGGTGACGCGCGCGCTGGGCCGTGGCGGATCGACCTCGCGGATCGTGCGCAGCATCTCGGCGTAGCCGGCCGCGAGCAGCGTGCGCAGCTCGAACGGGCGCGTGCCGGTGAGGAGCTCGTAGAGCAGCACGCCGAGGCTGTAGACGTCGGCCCGCGTGTCGACGTCGAGCGCGGATATGTCGGCCTGCTCGGGGGCCATGTACTCGGGCGTGCCGAGCATCTGGCGGAACTCCGTGAACACCGTGCGCTGCGTGAGCAGGCCGCGCGCCGCCTTGGCGATGCCGAAGTCGATCACCTTGGGCACGGGTGTGGCGTCGCGCAGCGTCACGAGCACGTTCGAGGGCTTCAGGTCGCGATGGATCACCCCCTTCTGGTGCGCGTGCTGGACGGCCTGGCACACCTGCACGAAGAGCTCCAGACGCTCGCGCAGGCCCAGGCCCACGCCGTCGCAGTAGCTCGTGACGGGCATGCCCCGCACGAGCTCCATCACGAAGTAGGGCCGCCCGGCCGGCGTCGCGCCGCCGTCGAACACCTTGGCGATGTTCGGATGGTCCATCAGCGCGAGCGCCTGGCGCTCGGCCTCGAAGCGGCCGATCACTTGGGCCGTATCCATGCCGGGCTTGAGCACCTTGAGCGCGACCTGTCGCCGGACCGGTTCTTCCTGCTCAGCCATCCACACGACCCCGAAGCCGCCCTCGCCGATGCGCTGGAGCAACTTGTAGTGGCCGATGCGGTCGCCGGGCTGCTCGCCGGGTCGGGACGGCGGCTCATCGAAGCGCCGCTCGGCCGCCTCCAGGCTGCGGAGGAGCGTCTCGACCTCGTGGTGGAGCTCGGCGTTCCCGGCGCAGGCCCGCGCCAGGAACGCCGCACGCGCGTCCTCGGGTTGCTCGAGCACCACGGCGAACAGCTCCTTGGCCCTCTCGTCGAGCTTGGGTGCTCTCGAGCTCATGTTGCCCTCGCTTCCCTTCGATCCGACCCTAGCGTCGTGCGAGCCCCTGCCCATGCGGTACAGGGCGTATCACGGTCGAGTACAGGGCGTCTTGTGGTCGCCGCGTCGGCCCGGGTCGACCCAGCGCACCGAGCCTGTGCCATCCGCGTTGCAGCGATAGATCGTGCCGCGGTTCGAGCCATCGAGGCTCACGTAGTAGACCTGCAGCCCGCTCGCGGTGGTCACGGGGCCGCCCACGGTCGCTTGCGACAGCGGGAGCAGCTCGACCAGCGCCGGCGCCGTCACGGCCATGCGATAGATGCCGTCGCTGACGGGCACGGAATCGACCATGTGTTGCGCGCGGAACAGGAGCCGGGTTCCAGCCGGATTCGCGGGGCCGAAGTCCTCGAACCAGGGATTGAAGAAGAACCAGTCCTCCACCCAGGGGTTCATGGGATGCCCCGGGTCATCGGCGATGAGGCTGCGGTCGTCGACCACCGCGAGCTGGCCCCCGACCAGCCCGAGGGTCAGGAGACGCAGGTCGATGTCATCCCGCACCACCACATGGTCGCCCGAGGGCGCGACGGTGGGCGAGGTGTAGCGGACGCCCGAGGGATTCGCGCTCAGCCGCACGCGGCCGGTGCCGTCGAGGCGCGCGCTCCACAGGTCGGTCGCGAGGCTGGTCCCGTCGGTATAGAAGATCCGGGCCTCTCCATCGGGACAGGGTGCACCGCGGGTCACGCTGATCCCCGTGTGGTAGGCGACGAGGGAGACGACCTTAGTCTGCCCGGTCCCGTCCGGCTGGATCCGGAAGATCCCGTTCGGACTCGGCGCCTGGAAGAAGAGCGGACCGCCGCCCGGCGCCCAGGCGATGGTCCCGTCGATCGTGAGGCTGCCGATCACCGTCTGGCCGCTGCCGTCAGCGCGCGCCAGGCACAGCCGGCCGTCCTTGCGGAAGGCGACGGTCGCGTCAGCGGGCGGCGTGCCACCGCCGCCACCACCTCCTCCACCACCGCGCTGCGGCGAGGCGAGAGGGAGCGTGCCGAGGATCGCGAGGGTCCAGCCAATCGGGAACGTGCGAAGGGGATACATGGGTGCTCCTTGTCGTCGAGGGAGGGGTCCTTCCACTCCCAGGGCGGTTTCCGCGCCCAGGACCTGCCACTCATTCCGAGAGGGCACCGATGCCCACGCTCACGCCCCTACTTCTAGGCAGCTCACCCTCAACGCCGCACGCCGAAGCGCCGCGTGAGCGCGGCGGCGACAGGCGGCGGCACGAGCGCCGAGCAGTCGCCGCCCAAACTCGCGATCTGGCGCACCAGGGTCGAACTCACGTGCGCGACGTGCGGCGAGCTCGCCAGGAAGAGCGTGTCCACGCCCGGCGCTAGCGTGCGGTTGGTGCGCGCCATCTGGCCCTCGTAGTCGAAGTCCGAGCCCGCGCGCAGCCCGCGCAGGATCGCGCCGGCGCCGAGCGTTCGGCAGGCCTCGATCACCAGGCCCTGCACGCGCACCACGGCCACGTTCTCGAGACCGGCGGTCGAGGCGCGGAGGAGCGCGAGCCGCTCCTCGACTTCGAACAGGGCTTGCTTGCTGGCGTTCTCGGCCACGCCCAGCGTCACGCGCGCGAAGAGCCGCGCCGCGCGCTCCACCAGATCCAGGTGGCCCAGGGTCGGCGGATCGAAGGTCCCAGGCAGGAGCACGTGGAGCGAGGCCAAGGCGCCGCGGATTCTACGGCAAGGAATCCTGCAACCCGAGCGCGGCC
>JABFRZ010000139.1 GCA_013140785.1 Planctomycetota bacterium
CGAGCCAGTCCCCGGGGCCGAGCGGCTCGAGCCGCACGCCCTCGATCAAAGCACGCAGGCGCCGAGCCGGAGCTCCGCACTGGCCGCAGTCCATGGCCAGACCGCTATCGGCCGAATGCGCTCCCAGGCAGAGCGGACGGCTGCCCCTCCGCGGCCGCGCGGCCGCTGACCACAGGGCTGCGTGGCGGGCGAGGGTCGGAACTCCTTCTGGAACCCCGGCGCGAGGTGCTGAGGTCGAGCGGACTCCAGCCGATAAGCACGGCAGCGACATGGCCTGGACGAAACGCACCGCTTCGAAGATCTGGATGCTGATCTTCGTCCTTGGCCTCCTCAGCCTGGTCAGGGAGGGGCTGTACGGGGGCATCCTCATCACCTTCATGCTCGCCTGCGTGGCGTGGCGACGCTGGGGAGAGTCTCCCCGCGCGGCGATGAACGCGACCCGGGTCTCCTGGAAGTGGACCGCGCTTCTCGTGGTCGTCTTCGCCTTCACGCCCCTCGCCGCGGGACACGGCGTCGCTCCCATCGGGCTCGTGCTCTTCCTAGGCTTCGAGCACTTCCTCGTCTCCGCGGTGCTCGGCTGGCTCGGGGTCCTCGCGCTGGCGGCGAGCCCGTGGGTCCCGTCGTCGCCCGCCCGCGCGCTGGCCCTCGTCGGGGCGAACCTCTTGTTCGCGACCCTGATCCTCGCCCAGGTGCGCACGGACGACCCGCTCCTCGCCGCGCTCCTCTCCCTGCCCTTCCTCGTCGCCTTCACGTTCTACGGAATCCATCTCCTTCGCATCCGCGCACTTCCCCCCGCGGCGCTCAGGGCACGGTCGTGAGGCGCCGGAAGCTCGCCACGAGCGCCTCGAACTCGGGCAGGTCGCGCGCGAACTCGGCGCCCGCCGGCGCCTCCAGCGCGAAGGCGAAGAGCATTTCGCCATCGATCGCGCTGTAGAGCAGGTGCTCGCTCGACAGCGGCGCGGCCGAGGCTTCGTCCGGCGGCGGAGATTGCCTGAAGTGGGCGCGGAAGCCGGGCAGCCCGTCGAGGGTCACGGCCCGGCATGCGAGCACCACGACGCCGGGCTGGGCGGCGAGCTGGTCGCCGAGGGCCTGCACCAGCTCGGGCGCACTCGCTTCGACGGCCAGGGCCTCGTCTCCCGTGAGCACGGGGCCGGCGTTGAACGAGATCGCGTGGTTGCCGGTGGGATCGCGCGCGAGCACTTGACCCGAGCGCATCCAGCCGAGCGGTAGCTCGAGCGCGAAGGCGCCGTCCGCGGCGACGAAATGCGGCGTTTCGACGCGCTCCCACTCGGTCTCGACCGACTGGCTTGCGCAGGCCGGAAACAGCGCGAGGGCGAGGCTCGCGAGAGGGGCGCCGGGTCGCATGGCGCGCCAGTCTAGCTGCGAGCTCAGGCGCCAAGCACGCTTCTCGCGCGCGTTCAATACCCGAGCCCATTCTTGCGCAGGTGCACGGCTGGATCGCCCGCGCGCAGGAGCTCGCCGTGTTCGGCCACGCCGAAGACGACCACGTGGTCGCCGGCCGCGAACTCGCCCGAGACGCGGCAGTCGAGCCACGCGAGCGCGCGCGAGAGGATCGGCAGGCCGGCGGGCGAGGGACGGTGCTCGAGCTCGTCGAAGGGCGAGCGGCCGGGTTCGTGGCGCTTGAAGAAGGCGCTCATCAGACCTTGGCTCGCGGCGTCGAGCACCGTGACCGCGAAGCGGCCGTGGGCGCGGATCGCGGCCAGGTGTTCGCGCTCCTCGGCGATGGCGAGCGACAGGACGGGCGGTGCAAAACCGACCTGCATCAGGAGCGAGCCGACGAAGCCGATCGGCCGGCCCTCCCGCAGGGTCGTCACGACGTAGAGGCCTGTCGGGATGCGGCCGAGCGCCTGGGCAAGTGGCGAGGGAACGGAGCTCATGGAAGGGGCGAAAGCGTAGCGCGCGGAGCTCGCAATTCGCCGCGCGAGGTGGCTCCGACCCGGCTCTCTACCCATGTCGGGAAGAAGTCGGCACCGAGGTGCCGCGGAAGGCCTCTCCCGTGTGCGTCGCGGACCTTCCGGAAGCCTCGCCCGGAGCGCTCTCCAGCATGGATTCCAGGTGCCTTTCAGGCGACAATCCGCGTCTCGTCCTCCGGCCCGGAGAGCCTCCCCGAGGCTTCCTTTCGGCCCGACGGAAACGACCGGGACGGAGAGGGCGCCAGACCGGCCCCTCGACGCCTCCGACCGCCAGCGGCGACCAGCCAGAGCTGCCAGCCAAGAGATGCCAGCCAAACAATGACCGACACGACGGATCCGACCAAGACCGAGACGCCCGCGCCTCCGCCCAAGGGCGGCCGCATCGAGCTGCGGCGCATCGAGCGCGAGATGAGCGAGTCGTACCTGAACTACGCGCTCAGCGTCATCCACTCGCGCGCCCTGCCCGACGTGCGCGACGGGCTCAAGCCCTCGCAGCGGCGCATCCTGGTGGCGCTCAACGACCTCAAGCTGCGCCCGAGCGCCAAGTACCGGAAGTGCGCCAACATCGCCGGCCACACCTCGGGCGAGTACCACCCGCACGGCGAGTCGGTCATCTATCCGACGCTGGTGCGCATGGCGCAGGTCTTCTCGCTGCGCTACCCGCTGATCGACGGGCAGGGCAACTTCGGCTCGATCGACGGCGACCCGCCCGCGGCCATGCGCTACACGGAGGCGCGCATGGACGGCGTGACGGTCGAGATGATGGCCGATCTCGACAAGGAGACCGTCGATTTCCAGCCCAACTACGACGAGCGCTTGATGGAGCCGACGGTGCTGCCGTCGCGCTTCCCGAACCTGATCTGCAACGGCTCGGATGGCATCGCGGTGGGCATGGCGACATCGCTCCCGCCCCACAACCTGCGCGAGGTTTCCGCGGCCATGCGCGCCGTGCTCGACAACCCGAAGGTCTCGCTGGGCGAGCTGTGCGAGATCGTACGTGGCCCGGACTTTCCGACCGGCGGGATCATCATGGGTCGCAGCGACGTGCTGCGCGCCTACTCGACCGGCCGCGGCCGCTGCGTGGTGCGCGCGCGCCACCAGGTCGAGCAGGTCAAGAACCGCGAGCAGCTGGTCTTCACCGAGATCCCCTACCAGGTCCGCAAGTCGGCGATCATCGAGAAGATCGTGGACCTGGTGAAGGAGGGCGAGCGCCTGACCGGCATCTCCGACCTGCGCGACGAATCGGACCGCGACGGCATCCGCCTGGTGGTCGAGCTCAAGAAGGGCGAGGACGCGCAGGTGGTGCTGAACCAGCTGTTCCAGTTCACGCCGCTGCAGACGACCTTCTCGATCATCAACCTGGCGATCGCGGGTGGCCGGCCGAAGACCCTGACGCTGCGCGACCTGATCGATGCCTACCTCGAGCATCGCAAGGTCGTCATCCGCCGGCGCACGCGCTTCCTGCTGAAGAAGGCCGAGGAGCGCAAGCACATCGTCGAGGGCCTGCGCATCGCGATCGACGCGATCGACGAGGTCATCAAGATCATCCGCGCGGCCGCCGATCCGGACGATGCCAAGGCGAAGCTGTGCGCGCGCTTCGCGCTCTCGCCGGCCCAGTCCCAGGCCATCGTGGACATGCGCCTCGCGCGCCTGACCGGGCTCGAGCGCGAGAAGCTGCAGCAGGAGTTCGACGGGCTGGTGGCCGAGATCAAGGACCTGAACGACATCCTCGCGCGCGACGCGCGCGTGGCGGCCATCATCCGCGCCGACATCGACGAGATCGAGAAGAGCTTCGGCGACGAGCGCCGCACCGAGATCTCGCTCGAGGAGATCGCGGGCAACTTCGACATCGAAGAGCTGATCACCGAGGAGATGATGGTGGTCACCTTCTCGCACGCCGGCTACGTCAAGCGCACCGCGCTCGGGACCTACGGTGCCCAGGGCCGCGGCGGGCGCGGCGTCAAGGGCTCGGAGGCCAAGGAGGGCGACGTCCTGCGCTCGATCTTCGTGGCCAACACCCACGACTACATCCTGTGCTTCTCGAATCGCGGCAAGGTCTATTGGCTCAAGGTCTACCAGGTGCCCGAAGGCTCGCGCACTTCGCAGGGCCGCGCCATCCGCAATCTCTTGCCGCTCGAGGAGGGCGAGACGGTGCACTCGGTGCTGCGCGTCAAGGCCTTCGACGCCGAGAGCGCGGTCTTCTTCGCGACGCGCAGGGGCACGATCAAGAAGACCATGCTCGACGCCTTCTCGCGCCCGCGCACGGCCGGCATCTGGGCCATCGAGCTCTCCGAGGGCGACGAGCTCGTATCGGTGGGCCTCGCGCGCCCGGGCGACTCGATCATCCTCGGCACGGCCCACGGCAAGGCGATCCACTTCGACGAGAAAGCGGCGCGCTCGATGGGCCGCCAGGCGCGCGGCGTGCGCGGCATCAAGCTGAAGGGCGACGACCGCGTGGTGGACATGCTGGTCGCACACGACCCCGAGGGCACGGTCTTGACCGCGTGCGAGAAAGGCTACGGCAAGCGCACGCCGGTCAAGGACTACCCCGTCAAGAACCGCGGCGGCCAGGGCGTGATCAACGTCAAGACGACCTCGCGCAACGGTCCGGTGGTCGGGCTCGCGCTGTGCAAGGACGGTGACGACGTGGTGCTGATGACGAAGAGCGGCATGATCGTGCGCTCGCCCGTATCCGACCTGCGCCCGATGGGCCGCAACACGGCCGGAGTGCGCATCATCAACCTGAAGGAAGACGACGCGCTGGTGGGCGCCGAGATCGTGGATCAGAGCGACATCGAGCTGGTGGACGGCGGCGAGATCCAGCACATGCAGATCGACCCGGCCGAAGAAGCCGCGGCCCTGGCCGAGCGAGCCGAGCCCGAGCCGGACGAGGACGACGACGGGCCGGCCGATGAGGACGGGCTGGACGACGATCAGGACCCCGGGGACGAGAAGTAGCCATGCCGACGCTGCTCGCAAAGCTCCAGGACGACATGAAGAAGGCCATGAAGGCGGGTGACGCGCTCACGCGCGACACCGTGCGTCTGGCCATCACCGACCTGAACAAGAAGGAGCTCGACCTCGCGCGCGAACTGAAGCCCGAGGAGGAACTTGCCGTGCTCAAGAAGTGCGTCAAGAGCCGCGAGGACTCGGTCACGCAGTATTCCGCCGCCGGCCGCAAGGACCTGGCCGACAGGGAACAGGCCGAGATCGGCGTGATCCAGCGCTACCTGCCGAAGATGCTCGACGAGGACGCCACGCGCGCGATCGTGCAGCAGACGATCGCGAAGCTCGGCCTCTCCTCGAAGAAGGACCTCGGCCAGGTGATGAAGACCGTCCTGGCCGAGCACAAGGGCACGCTCGACGGCAAGCTCGTGCAAAAACAAGCGAGCGAGCTGCTGAGTTGAGCGGTCGATCTCGGAGCGGATCTACCGCAAGAGAAGGCTCGACAGGGGCAGGGTGACGATCCGCGGATCGCCATGATGTCCACCAGCTTCGCGCCAACGTTGGCGCCCAGCGCGCGCTGCGGGATAGAGGAACGGATCCGACATGCTGCACGGATCCTATCCGGGCTCCTCGGCTGATCCTCTCGCCGCCCTGTCGGCACCACCGCAGCCCGGAGAATCAGGCTCTTGGAAGAAACCGCGCCCTTCCACGAGGACTAGCTCTTCACACCCGCCCGCGGACAGAAGCGAATAGCATGGGGGGGGCTCATGGCGCTCACCTGGACACGCGACGATCAAGACCGGCGCCTGCTCGAGACGGCCACGGGTTTGGCCGGCACGCGGCGTATCCCGGAGCTCCTGCCACGCTTGAAGCAGGCGCTCGAGCTCGGCGGCGAGGCGGCGGTGGCGGGCCTCGGCGTGCATGACCACGAGCGACGGCTTTTCGTTTACCACGCCATGTCGCCCGCGCGTGGCGCGCTCGAGATGGTCGAGGTTCCGGCCGAGGACAGCGAGGCGCACGGCAGCGAGGTGGGTGAGCAGCGCGCGCGCGTGCTGCGGCTCGAGCCGCGCTCGCCGAACGCCTTCCACCGCACGCTCGCGCAGCGCGGCCTCGTGAGCCTGGTCTCCGTGCCGCTCTTCGGCGGCGAGCGCACGTTGGGCTCGCTGTTCGTAGGCCTGCGCGTGGGCGAGCTGGACCCGGAGGGATCCGAGTACCTGACGCTGCTCGCCAAGCTGGTCGAACCGCACGTCTGGAACTGCTTCGTGGACGAGCGTTTCGCGCGTGGCGACCGGCGCCGGGACGCGTTGCGGGAACTCTCGAGCGTCATCAACAGCTCGCTCGATCCACGCGTCGTGCTGCACCTCGCGCGTTCGGCGCTGGGCGCGATCGAGGGGCACCGCTGGAGCTGCATCGGCCTCATCGACTCGGCCGGAGGGACCTGGAAGCGCCACGACCGCCCGCACGACTACCGCGGCGACGGCGAGGAGCCGCAGTCGCGGCCGATCGCGGGTAGCGTCCTCGAGCGCGTCCTGCGCGCGGGCAAGACGATCGAGTCCGGTGACCTCGCCAGCTCGGCCCTGCTCGCGGACGAGACCGAGCTGCTCACGAACGGCGTGCGCCGCTACGTCGCGACGCCCCTGCGCGCGGGTGGCAAGCTGCTGGGTGCCTTCCTGTTCGGCAGCGACGACCCGCGCCCGCCGCTGCCGGTCGATGTGTGGCTGATCGAGAACACCGCGCTGCAGATCGCGCTGGCGCTCGCGAATGCGCTGCACCACGACGAGATCCTGCGCCTCTCCGCGCGCCGCGAGCAGCAGAACTCCTACCTGCGCGAGGAGATCAAGGGCGAGCACACCACCATCCTCGGGCGCTCGAACGCCATGCGCCGCGTGTTCGAGCAGATCGCGCGCGTGGCCACCACCGACGCGAGCGTCCTGATCAGCGGCCCCACCGGGGTGGGCAAGGAGCTCGTCGCGCGCGCGATCCACGAGGCCAGCCCGCAGCGCGACCAGCCGATGGTCAAGCTCAACTGCGCTGCGATCCCCGAGGGCATGGTCGAGAGCGAGCTCTTCGGCCACGAGCGCGGGGCCTTCACCTCGGCGGTCGATCGGCGCATCGGACGCTTCGAGCTGGCCCACGGCGGAACGCTGTTCCTGGACGAGGTCGGCGAGCTCTCGCTCGCGGTCCAGGCCAAGCTCCTGCGCGTCCTGCAGAGCGGCGAGTTCGAGCGCGTCGGCGGCTCGAAGACACTCACCAGCAACGCGCGTATCTTGGCGGCCACCAACCGTGATCTAGCCCGGACCATGGCGAACGGCGGCTTTCGCTCGGACCTCTACTACCGGCTCAACGTGTTCCCGATCTTCGTCCCGGCGCTGGAGGAGCGGCGCGAGGACATCCCCCTGCTCGCGGCGGCGTTCCTCGAGCAGCTCGCGCGCCGCATGGGCAAGCGCATCGAGGGCTTCGCGCCCGCCGCGCTCGAGTACCTGCGCGCGCGCAGCTGGCCCGGCAACGTGCGCGAGCTGCGCCACGTGATCGAGCGCGCGGCGATCCTGTGCGACGGTCCGCTGCTCACGATCGAGGAGGAGTCCGCGGCGCGGCGAGCAGGTGCGAGCCCCGAACCGCTGGCCGTGGCCGGCGCGCGGCTCGAGGCGGTCGAGGCCGCCCACATCTGCGCCACGCTCGAGCACACCGGCTGGGTGATCGAGGGTCCGCGCGGCGCAGCGGCCATCTTGGGCCTGAATCCCTCGACGCTGCGCTTCCGCATGAAGCGCCTCGGCATCCAGCGCGTCACCGGAAACGCCGCGCTTCCTGGCGTGACGAGCGACACGCCTCCCGCCAGCGGCTGAGGGCGAGGCCGCAACTCGTTGCGGCACGTGTCGGCGAGGCCGGCCCCGCAGCCCGAGAACGAGGCTTCGAACGCGGGCACGAGGCTTGCCCTTCCACAGGCTCCCTTCGTCCCGAACTCCCTGGAGCAAGCAGGAGCAAGCATGTCCCTACGCAGCCTTTCCCTCGTCGCTCTTCTCTCTCTTCCCACGCCCGCGCTGGCCGGCGAACGCCTGCTGGTCGCCGGCACGGATGGCTTCGTCTACCAGACGAACCCGAACGCGGCCACGAGCACCTTCGAGTACTTCGCTTGCGCGTGCACCGGGCCCGTGAACGCGCTGACCGCGGACCACCACAACCTCTACGTCGCCGACGAGTTTGGCCAGCTGCTGGTGACCGACGTGCGCAGCGGCGCGCCGAAGTCCCTCGTCCAGCTCGGCATGTTCGACATCACGTCGATGGCGGCGCCCCCGAGCGGCCTGTTCGTTGGCACCGCGAGCGGCGTCGTGGCGCGTGTCGACCCCGAGACCGGCGTGACGCTCGATCAGCGCACGGCGCCGGCGGCGGTACGCGCGCTCGCCACCCTCAACGGCAAGCTCTTCGCTGCCACGTTCGACCCGAACAGCCTCGGTGCGATCTACAGCGCGCCGCTGGGCTCCGGCGAGTTCACGTACTTCAGCTGCTTCTGCTTCTTCGACCTGCGAGAACTCCTGGTAGACGGCAACGACCTGCTCGCTGCCGATGGCTCCGGTCTCGTCACCCGCATCGACGGCACCACGGGCGCGGTCCTCGACGCGCAGTGGACTGCACCCCTGAATGCGATGGCCGTGAGCGGCAGCTATTACTTGGTGCACGTTGGCGGCGGCGTGATCGGGCGCTTCGACGCGCTGGGCACTCCGCTCGGCAAGCTCCTCAGCCCGTTCGCCGTGCGCGCGATGCTCGTGGTGAAGGACCCGCCGCGTCCGACCATTGCGCCGAAGTCCGCGAAGCGCCCGTAGTTCCGCAGCTTCCCCCCCCCGCTGGCCGTTGGTGGATGAGCCACCCGGCCCGCGTTTTCTTGGCTCAGGCGCGCTAGCCGACGCACCCACGACGAGATTGCCTCCTCGCTCCCAGGGGCGCCAGGAGCGAGGAGGCTAGACAATCACCCATAGCGAATTCGGGCTCCCCTCGGGAGTTCCAGTGCCGTGCGTGGGCAGCGCACATGCACCCCTCTGAATGCACGCGGTCTCCAGGGCGTGGCCGGAAAGCAGGAATCTACGGCGAGCCGGACCCCTCACACGCTCGCGATGGAGGGTCTCTCCGGGACGACGACGCCTTTCTAGGATGACGCCGTGCAGTGGTCGCGCCGGCTTGTCTTGCTCGGGCTCGCGGGTTGCTCGGGCGAAACCGGAGCCGCCGCGCCGCGTCCCGAGCTAGTCGTCTTTGCCGCGGCGAGCCTGCGCGACGCGCTCCTGGAGCTCGCCCCGGCTGGCGAGGAGTCGTCTGGCGCGCGCCTCGTCTTCAACTTCGGCTCGAGCGGCGACCTGGCGCGCCAGATCGTGGCCGCGAACCAGGCCGCGCTCTTCTTCTCGGCCGACGAGCGCGAGATGGAGCGGGTCGAGCGCGCGGGGCTCGTCGTGCCCGGGACGCGCGTCGCGTTGCTCTCGAACCAGCTCGTGGTGATCGAGCCCACGGACGGCGAGCCGACGCTTTTCAAGACGCCCTTCGAGCCCGCGCAGCTCGTGGATGAGCGGCTCGAGCTCCTCTCGCTCGCCCAACCCGAGAGCGTGCCCGCCGGCCGCTACGCGCGCGCCTGGCTCGAGCGGCGCGGGGTGTGGAG
>JABFRZ010000191.1 GCA_013140785.1 Planctomycetota bacterium
CTCGTGCACGAGCGAGCAGACGGGACAGGCGCGCAGGCGAGGCGGCACTCCTCAAACGCTAGCAGAACTCGGCGCGAAGTGGAGCGCGTGGACGGCGCGGGCGGACATGGTCTAGGCGTCGAACTCGGCGGCCGCGGCCGCGAGCCACGCCGGCTCCTGCGTGAGGTACGCGCCGAAGCGCCAGAGTGGGCCCCAGGGGACGAGGTCGAGGCGCTCGCCAGCCGTGCGATAGGAGTGCGCGCTCGCGAGTGCTGTGCTAGCGGGGTCGCTGAGCGCCGCGGCCGAGAGGCGTAGCGCGTAGGTCGTGCCCAACCCGACTGCCAGCACGATCCCGGCCCGCGCGTGGACGAGCGCGGGCGTCCTGAACACGAGTGCGCGCGCGGCGCGCGGCAGCTCGCGGCCCAGGACATCCCAGAGGCGCTCGACCACGTCGGGATGGCAGCCGCAGCCCTGGTAGGCGTCAGGGACCGAGGACGGACGCGCGATGGAGTCGCCGTGTGCGGGTCCGCCGCGCGCGAGATAGGCCAGGACTCCGCGGTTCTCGGGATGACGCTCGTCGAGCGGAGCGAGGCGGCGATCAGTGGTCACTGCGCCGTGCATCGTCTGCCGTTTGGGTACGACTTGACCGCTTGGGTCCGCCGCGCTCGTTCTGCAACCTGCCTTGGAGGTCACCGAACTCCCGGCGCGGAACCCGGATTCGCTAGCCTCTTGGCCCTGCATGTTTCCGCTGCGCGACACGATTCCGAGCCGCCGCCCGCCGCTCGTGATGTGGCTGCTGGTGCTGCTCAACGCGCTGGTGTTCGCCCACGAGTTGCGGCTCCCGGAGCGCGGCATCGAGCTCTTCTTCGAGCGCTACGGCGTCGTGCCCGCGCGGCTTCGGCTCGATTGGGCGGCCCTCCTGGCCGCTCCGGACGCCTACCTCGGCCTCGTGACCTCGATGTTCCTGCACGGCGGCTGGCTGCACGTGCTCGGGAACCTGTGGACGCTGTCCATCTTCGGCGACAACGTCGAGGACCGCATGGGGCCGCTGCGCTTCCTCGTCTTCTACACGCTGTGTGGAGTCGTGGCCGGCGCGGCGCACGTCTACTTCAGCCCGGACTCGAGCGTGCCCACCATCGGAGCCTCGGGCGCGATCTCGGGCGTGATGGGCGCGTACTTCGTGCTCTTCCCGCGCGCCAAGGTGATCACCCTCATCCCGGTCCTGTTCTATCCGCTGTTCGTGGAGCTGCCGGCCTTCGTCTTCCTCGGGCTGTGGTTCGCCTCGCAGCTCCTGAGCGGCACGCTCTCGATGGTCGCGCCGGAAGCGGCCGGCGGCATCGCCTTCCTGGCCCACGTCGGCGGGTTCGTGGCCGGCGTCACCCTGCACTGGTTTTTCCTGCGGCCCGCGCGCGGGAGGGACTGAGGCCTCGCCCTGACAGGCGCCGGCCAGGCGACGGGGCGCCAACTCGCCAGCACGGAGCGCGTAGTGCAAGTCGAAGACGCCTCCGGCGCGAAGTCCGGAATGGACACCGAACCTCATGAAGAACCCGCAGCCGCACTCCCTTCGATCCCTCCCGACCCTCGCCGCCGTTGCCACCCTGGCCACGGCGGCTGGGTTCCTACTCCACTCGAGTGGAACCGCCGGCCCCGAGCACGTGGGTGACAGCACGCGCGAGCTCAGCCGCGCCTTCCGCGACGTGGCCCGCGACATCAGCCCGTCCGTGGTGAGCGTGCTCGCCGTGCACGAAACCCCCGACTCCGCCATGCGCGGCCGGGCGCTCGATTCCAGGGAGGGCCTGGGCGAGCTATGGCGCTTCTTCGACGACGACGAGCGTTCCGGACAGCCCTTCGGACAGCCGCTGCCTCCGGGCCAGGGCACGGGCGTCATCGTGGACGCCGACGGCATCCTGGCCACGAACAATCACGTCGTGGCCGGTGCCCACCGCATCGAGGTCACGCTCCAGGACGGCCGCAGGCTCCCGGCCAAGGTGCTCGGCACCGACCCCGAGACCGACCTCGCGCTCCTGCGCGTCGAGGCGAAGGGCCTGCCCGCCGCCAAGCTCGGTGACAGCACGCTGCTCGAACCCGGCGACTGGGTCGTGGCTGTGGGCAACCCGTTCGGCCTCGATCACACCGTCACCGTCGGTGTGGTCAGCGCCATCGGTCGCTCCGGCCTCGGCATCGCCAACCCGAGCTACACGGACTTCATCCAGACCGACGCGGCCATCAACCCGGGCAACTCGGGCGGGCCGCTGCTCAACCTCGACGGCGAGGTGATCGGCATCAACACCGCGATCCGCAGCTCGAACGGCGGCTCGGACGGCATCAGCTTCGCCATCCCGAGCGCGACCCTGAAGCGCGTCCTGCCCCAGCTCGTGGCGGACGGCCGCGTTAGCCGCGGCTGGCTCGGCGTCACGCTGCAGCCACTGACCGACGAGCTGGCGCGCTCCTTCGGGGCCGAGGGGAAGCGCGGCACACTCATCAGCCAGGTCCTGGGCAACACGCCGGCCTCCGAGGCCGGGCTGCGCGCGGGCGACATCGTGCTCTCGGTTGGCGGCAAGAGCGCGGGTTCGCCGCGCGAGCTCAGCGCCGAGATCGCGGCTTTCGGCCCGGACACTCGGGTCGAGCTCGAGGTGCTGCGCGAGGGCGAGACAGTAGTCGTGACCGTGGCCCTCGGCGAGCGCCCCGCCAGCGACGCGCTCGTGCAGCGCCCGATGGGGCGTGAGTCGGAACGAGACGGCTACGGCCTACGCCTCACGGAACTTCCCGAGGCGCTTCTGCGCGCCGAAGGGCTCAGCGGTGGCGCGCTGGTGCGCGAGGTCGAGCCCGGTTCGCCCGCCGACAAGGCCGGCCTGCGTCCCGGCGACGTGCTCCTGTCCGTCGGCAGCCACGAGCTCGACTCGCCCGAAGAGGGCGCGCGGCTCCTGCGCGAGTCCGACTCCAGCGCCCGCCTACTCGTGCGCGCCCACGACGGCAGCACGCGCTGGGTATTCCTCGCGCGGGGCGCGGGCGAGTAGCC
>JABFRZ010000162.1 GCA_013140785.1 Planctomycetota bacterium
TCCACGTGTGGGACGCGCGCACGCTGGAGCGGGTGCTGCGCTCGGACCGCATCGGCGGGCAGGTGCTCGCGCTGGCGTGGAGCCCGGACTCGCAGCGCATCGCAGTCGGCGGCGGCGGCGCGGTCGTGCGCCTGTTCGAGGCCCAGACGTGGGAGCGCGTCGGGCGCTTGGTCGGCGAGACGGGACGCGTGAACTCGCTCTCCTTCGCGCGCGACGGCCAGACGCTCGTGAGCGGGTCCTCGCTCGGCACGGTGCGCTTCTGGGACCTCGAGCGCGGCCACGGGCGCACGCTGTTGCACGCGGAGGGACACGAGCCGCCGGCGAGCGTGGCCTTCGGGCGCGACGGCGAGCGCGTGGCGGTCGCGTGGGGGCACGGGACGATCGAGCTGTGGGACACGCGTCGGCGCGAGCCCGTGCTCAGCCGGCGCACGGGCATGCGCATCCGGCACCTCGACTGGTCGCGCGACGGGGCCTGGATCGCGCTCGCGGACTGGAAGGAGGGGCTCCTCCTGCTCGATCCCGAGGACGGGGCCGTGGCGACGCGCATCGCGGTCGCGCAGCCGACCGAGGTGCACTTCGATCCGTCCGGGACGCGCCTCGCGGCCGCGGCAGAGGACGGGTTCCTGCGCGTGTGGAGCGTGCCCGACGGGGCGCTCCTGTGGGCGCAGTCGCTCGCGCCGGAGGCCCATGGCTGGCCCGGCGCCCTCTTCGGCGCGAGCTGGTCGCCGGACGGGCGCGAGCTCGTGGCCTGCAACTTCGACGGGCTCGTTCAGGTACGCGACGCGGGCTCGGGCGCCCTGCTGCGCGAGGCGCGCCGGCCGGGGATGCTGTTCGTGCAGTTCGCGCCCGACGGACAGAGCCTCCTGGCCTCGGCCTACGCCGGCAACCGCGGCATGGAACGCCTCGACGCACACACGCTCGCGCCGCTCTGGACCCGCTCGCAGACGAGCCACATGTGGCCGATCTTGTCGCCCACCGGCGAGCGCGTGTTCAGCGCGAACTGGTCGGGCTTCCTCGGCGTGTGGGACGCGCGCACGGGCCGGCTCGTGGCCGAGATCGAGGGCCTCCCACCCGGCAACCCGCGCCTCGGGGTGTCACCCGACGGCGCGTGCGTGGTGCTCGCGGCGGGGAAGAACGTGGCGATCTTCGATTCGCGCGGGAGCCGGTGAGCACTGTCCTCCTCGGGCACGCTCTCGCCCTGGTACTCGATGACGCCGCTGTCGCCCACGCCGAAGAGGATCGTCAGCCTGCGGGTGAAGTCGGCATGTGTGTCGTTGGCACCGGCGCCCCGATCAGGCTCGACAGCGCGCCACGCTATCGGCTCTTCAGCGCCCGCCCGCCCACGCACCACGCACGCGCTCGAGCAGCGCCTTGGTCAGGAGAATGCCTTCCTTCTCGGGCACGCCGTCGCCCTCGTACTCGATGCCGACGTAGCCGCGGTAGCCCGCGTCGAGGACGATCTTCAGCATGCGCGCGTAGTCGGTATGCGTCTCGTTGCCCTCGGCGTCGAAGCCGTGTGACTTGGCGCTGACACCGCGCGCGAAGGGCATGAGCTCGGCCACGCCGCGATAGCGGTCGTACTCCTCGTTGGCGGAGATGCGGAAGTTCCCGAAGTCGGGCAGCGTCCCGACGCGCCGGTGGTCGGCGGCACGGATCGTGGCGGCGAGCCAGGCGCCGCTCGAGGATTGGCCACCGTGGTTCTCGACGAGCACGTCGAGCTGGTAGGGGTCGGCCAGCACGCCCAGGCGGTGCAAGGAGTCGGCCGCGCGCTGCGAGACCTCGTCCGGAGCGCCCTGACCCGCGGCATTGACGCGGATCGAGTGGCAGCCGAGGAAGGCCGCGGCCGCGATCCAGCGGAAGTGGTTCTCGATCGCGCTGCGACGCGCGGCCTGGTCGGCGTCGCCGAGCTCGCCCTCGGCGTCGCACATGATCAAGAGGCTGCGCACGCCCGAGCCGTCGGCGCGCAGCTTCAGCTCGTGCAAGTACTCGAAGTCGGTCGCGCGGTCCTGGAAGAAGGTGTTGACGTGCTCGACCGCGTCGAGCCCGAACTCCTCGCGCGCCAGCACCGCGAAGTCGCGCGGATCGAGCTCGCCCGCGCGGATCGTGCGGTGCAGGGACCACTCGGCCAGCGAGATCTTGAAGGGCTCCTGGCTACGGGCAGGCGAGGCGGCGGGAGGAGCGTGCAAGGCGAGGCTTCCACCGAGGCCCAGCCCTCCGAGGATCAGGTGACGACGATCGGTGCGCATGGTCGCAGCAGTCTGACAAGCGCTAGTGTCCCTTCCCCGAAGTATCGCCAACAAGGCGCCGTGATGGATCGTCGCTGGCAAGGCGCGCCGACGACGCGTATTCTCTGCAATACTCGGAGGAGGCGCAACGCCGCCAGCGGCGATTCAGTGCGGCGGATTGTTGGCGCTACTTCGGGGAAGGGACACTAGCCGCGGACGCCGCACTCAGGGCGAGTTGCCCTCGTGGCGTCGGATGAGTCCCTCGAGGATCTCCTTGTGGGTCTCGAGGAACAGACGGTCCTTCGGCCGTCCGGCGGCGGCCTTCGACTGCGCGATGTGCGACAGCCGGGCGACCGGCACGCTGACCCCGTTCACGACGAAGCTGCGTCGCTCGATCCAAACGCGTTCGAAGTCGAAGGCGCCCATGACCAGCGTGAGATCGACGGCGAGCTGGTCACCATCCGTCGCACGCGTCAGGGCACGACGCTCGATCACTGCCTTGGCCAAGAAGAGATCGCGGGGCTGATCGAGCGGCTCTTCGCCGCAGGAGAGCTCGAGCCCGACCGCCTCGCAGGCTTGCCAGGCTCGCAACAGGTTGTCCCCGTCCAGCGGCAAGAACAGGTCTTGGTCCTTGGTCGCGAACGTCTGCATGAGAGTCCTGGCGTAGAGATTGACGCCCCAGACCCCGATCGCCACAAAACGCACCTCGGACTCGTTCAGAGCCCGGATCAGGTCTTCCTCGGGGGGCATGGGGGCTACTCAGGTAGGAGTCT
>JABFRZ010000615.1 GCA_013140785.1 Planctomycetota bacterium
CGACCAGGCCGTCGCCCTCCGGATCGGCGCGCTGCAGCTCGCACCGGACGGACGCTCCGTCGTGTACCGCGCCGATCCGGAGGGCGACGGCCTGGTCGAGCTCTTCGCCGCGCGCCTCGACGGGAGCACGCCGCCGGTGCGGCTGCACGACGCGCTCGCGCCGGGGCAGACGCTCGGGCGCTCCGAGATCAGCGCCGATTCGAGCCGGGTGCTGTTCCTGCGGCAGGGCGCGAGCGTCGAACTCCTCAGCGCGCCGCTCGACGCCTCCGCGCCGGCCGCGCCGGTCCATCCGCCGCTGGTCGAGGGCGGCGACGTCGTGCGCTTCGAGCTGGCGGGCGAGCGCGTCGTGTATCGCGCCGACCAGGAGATCGACGAGGTGCTGGAGCTCTTCAGCGCCCCGCTCGACGCCTCCGCGCCCGCGCTGCGCTTGCATCCATCGCTGCCGCCCGGCCGGACCATCCTCCCGGACTTCCGCGTGGCCTCCGACGGACTCTCGGTGGGGTTCCTCGCCGACCTCCTCGAGGACGAACGCTTCGAGGTCTTCCTAGCCGCGAGCGACGGCTCGTCGCCCCCGCGCCGCGCCAGCGCTCCCGGCACGACGGCGGTCCAGCCCGTCGGCGACGTGCTGGCCCTGGCTCCGGCGGGCGACTTCGCCGTGTACACCGCCGACCAGGAGCGCGACGAGGTGGTCGAGCTCTACACCGTGCCGCGCGACGGCCGCAGCGGACCGGTTCGCCTGCACGCTCCGGCGGTGGAGGAGGGAGACATTTCCGTCTTCCTCGTGACGCCCGACGAGCGGCGCGTGGTCTTCTCCGGCGATCTCGAGCTCGACGCACGCTCCGAGCTCTACACCGTCCCCAGCGACGGCAGCGCGCCGGCGGTGAAGCTGCACGGTCCGCTGGCCGCCGGCGGCACGGTCGGCGCCTGGAGGATCAGCCCCGACGGGGTCTGGGTCGTTTACGCCGCGGAGGCGCTGCGCGCCGGACAGGCCGAGCTCTTCCGCGCGCCGGCCGACGGCAGCGCGCCCCCCGTGCGCATGGATCCGCCGCCGCACCGCACGTTCGGCAGCGTGAGCACGCTCGAGTTCACGCCCGACGGCCGGCACGTCGTCTACACCTCCGACAAGGCGCGGCGCGGCCGCTTCGAGCTCTACGTCGTGCCGCTCGACGGCAGCGCAGCTGCCGTGCAGCTCTCGAGCATCGCGGCGCCCGGCGGTGACGTGCTCGACTTCGAGGTGGGCCTCGACTCGGCGCACATCGTGTATCGCGCCGACCAAGACCTGGACGACCTCCCGGAGCTCTACGGAGTGCCGCTCGACGGCAGCTCGGCGCCGGTCAAGCTGAACGAGCCGCTGACGGGTAACGAGCGCGTGTGGGACTATGCGATCGGGGCCGGCGATCGCGTCGTGTTCACCTCCGGGCTGGCCTTCCTGCGCGAGATGCAGAGCGTCCCGGTCGATGGAGGCTCGCCGCCGCGGCGCTTCCTCTCCGGCCTCGAGCAATCGTTCGACTTCTGGCTGACGCCCGCGGGCACGCGCGTGCTCTTCCGCTCGCGCAGCGGGGTCATCGGCCTCACGCTCTACAGCGCGGCGATCGACGCCGCGGCGCCGCCCGTGCGGCTCGACGGACCGATCTACAAGTCCAACTTCTTCGACCCGCTCTTCCTCGACGAGGACACTGTGCTGTACTTCGCGGGCACGACCGGCGTGCCGCCCGGGACCTACCGCACCCGCCTCGACGGCAGCATCCCACCCGTACGGATCGACGCCCACGGTGCGCCGCGCAGGCTCAGCTCGGACGGTGAGCTCTTGATGATCCACGGCTCGCTCGGGTCCATCCAGAACGACGGGCTCTACGTCCTGCCCCTGGACGGCAGCGCTCCGGCCCGGCGCCTGAGCCAGCGGCTCGCGTTCCCCGCGAAAGTGTTCGTGGGCGCGTTCGCGGCAGGCGGCGACGTGCTCTACATCGCCGCCCAGGGAACCCTCGGCCCGCAAGAGCTCTACGCGAGCGGTGCCGACTTCGCGCCGGGACTCGGCGGCGGCATCGACGGCCGCGACTCGCGCGTGAGATGAAGCGCGAGCCGCTGCGCTGGACCTTGACCGTCGAGCGGAGGTGGTCGATCCGCTTCGTCCGGCTGCGCACCAGCACGTCTCGCGAGCGCAGGAGACTGCGCGCGGCCCGCGTTCAATGGGCTGCCAGCAGCGTCTGTGGGAGAGTCCCGGTCGATCGGCCTGCCGGCGCTTCCACCGCCCCGCGCGCGCGGTGAGAATCCGCGCCATGTACCACCTGCTGCACGTCGGCTTGGGGCCCCTCGGCCAGCGCGTGATCGCGGACCTGCACCGCCGCGGACTCGGCCGCAGCGTGGCCGCGGTCGATCCCGCGTTCGAGCGGCGCGACCTGGGCGAGGTGGTGCCCGGCGCCGCGCGCGGGGTGCTCGTCCGGAGCAGCCTGGAAGAGGTCACCGAATGGGATCGCATCCGCTGCGCGGTGGTCACGACCCGCTCGGACCTGGAGCTGTGCATGGACACCTTCCGCGCGCTGCTCGTGCGCGGCTGCTCGGTGGTCTCGACCTGCGAGGAGCTCGCCTGGCCGTGGCTGCGGCATCCGGTACTGGCGCAGGAGCTGCACGAACTCGCGCTGCGCGGCCGCGCGCGCATCGTCGGGACGGGCATCAATCCGGGCTTCCTGATGGACGCCCTGCCCGTGGCTCTGAGCAGCGCCTGTCACAGTGTGCGCGCGCTGCGCATCGAGCGCATCCAGGATGCGCGCAAGCGTCGCCTGCCGTTCCAGGCGAAGGTCGGCGTTGGCCTCACGCTGCCCGAGTTCGAGCGGCGCGTGGCCGCGCGCACGCTGCGTCACGTGGGCCTGGGCGAGTCGCTGCACTTCCTGGCGCACTACCTCGGCTGGCGCATCGAGCGCTGGGAGGAAACGATCGTCCCGGTGCTGGCGGAGCGCGCGCTCGCGAGCGAGCTCGGCGCCGTGCCGGCG
>JABFRZ010000646.1 GCA_013140785.1 Planctomycetota bacterium
CAGAACCCGAGGGGTGAAAACGCTTGAATGAGTCCGACGGCGACGCCCCAAAAGACGGGCTTCGCCAGGGACTGACTTCGCAGATCTTTGCTCATTGGGCCTCCGGCAACGGGGATCGGCGGCACGTTAGATGGGAGGAGAAGGCCAGCCTCCGTGCGAGATACCTTGCGGTTCCCACTCATTCAACGAGCTCTATTCGGCTCAAGCAGGACATCGAAGCGCATGAGCCTGCGGGCCGGGGCCCTGGGCCGCTGTGCGAGGATCTAGCGCACGACCTGCCCGTCGGTGAGGAGCGCGCTGTGGCGTCGCTTGCCGCCAGAGAGCACTTGACGTCGAATCGGGACCGCGGGCAGCACCTCGTCGGCGTGGCCGTATCCGCCATGCGCCGGCCGCTGCAGGAGGGACGCGGCACGGCTCGCGTGGACCAGACAGGGCGTCGTGTTGGAAACGACGACCAGCGCCGCCGACCCGCTGGATCAGCGGGTGACGGGCTCGGTCACGCGTGCGCAGCGGGTCGAGCTCCCGCCCTCGATCTAGGAGCCGCGCGACGGGACCCGCGAGCCCCAGCTTCTCGTCTGCGGCGAGGCCCTGCATCGCGGCGCCGTGAAGGTCTTCGTCAATGAGACGACGTGGAAGAGCGTCGCCGGCGTGTTGATGATGCCGCGCTGCGCGTCGGTTAGCCCGTTGGCCGTCCAGCCGCAGTCCGGAGTACGTGCTATCGAGTCCCGTACACGTGGACCCACTGCTGGGTCCAGATCCCCAACACGCTCAGCGTCTCCAGATCCGCGTAGTGCACCTTGTCGAAGCCGTTCGCCTTCGCGATCGCGCCGATCCCGTTGGTGCTCCACAACACCCGGACGTAGTACTGGATCTCCTTCACGTCTCCCGCCGCCTCGTCCCCCACGACGGGCGTCTGGTGGAAGTCCGTGGTGAGCGGCTGGGTGGTGTGCGTGTAGACGAAGCCCTGGGGGCCTGCGCAGCCGGAGACAACCGGCACCAGGCAGGCAACGAAGGCGAGCAGGACCCTCGTCATCGTTTCAGTTCCCGTAGACGACCGTCGATTGCTTGGAGTACAGGCCGAAGAGAATGCTGAAGACCTTCTGGTCGGCGTGCAGGAGCGTGGTGATGCCGCCGTTCTGCGCCGCGGCCTGGGTTCCGGAGTCACCCCATGCGACCAACCACAAGACGCCCTGGGAAGTCGACTCGCCGGTCTTGCTGCCGAGCTGTGTCTCTTCGAGGTTGGTGTCCAGCGGGATCTTCACGCTCGTGAAGACGCACCCGGAAGTGAGCAGGAGCGTCGAGCCGAGGAATGCGCTGCCGAGGGTCTTGCGGATCATGCTCATGAGCTCTTCTAGCGCTTCTTGAGGGGGGTTGAACAGGGATCGAAGTTAGCCGAATTCACCCGGGCGGGTCCAGTGCCTCGTCTGAGGATAGATGGGATGAGAAGGCCAGCCTCCTGCGCGGGGTACCGTGAGGTCCCCAAACCGAAGACGAGCTCTAGAGGCCCAAGAAGGAGGCTGACCGTGAAAGACGTACGACCATCCCTGTTGCCTTGACCATCGGCATCGACCTGGGCAACCGCTACAGCCACTGCTGCGTGCTGGATGCTGGTGGCACGGCCATCGACGAGGGGCGGCTCTCGACCAGCCCGGCGGCGTTTCGAGTGCGCGGCGTGCCACGGGCGCGCATTGCGCTCGAGGTGGGGACGCGCTCGCCGTGGGTGAGCGAGCTCTTGAAGGAGGCCGGGCACCAGGTGTTGGTCGCCAACGCGCGCAAGCTGCGCATGATCTTCGACGGCGACTCGAAGAACGGCCGTCTGGACGCGCAGCAGCTCGCTCGCGTGGCACGCATGGACCCCACTCTGCTGTATGCGATCGAGCATCGAGGTCGAGCGGGCACGCACGGACCTCTCGCTGCTGCGAGCGCGCGGCAGCCACGCACGCACGCGAGAAGAGGAAGGCAGCGCCTGCAGCCTGACGAACACGGGCACGAGCCGAGTTGCTCCACGGCCCGCTGATCCTCGACACACCCGATCGATCAGCATCGAACCGCCCAGTCCGGGCGACTGCGATCGATGTCCTGGCCCGTGAGCGAGGTCGAGAGATCCTGCTCACACCGAGGCCGTCGGATAGATAGCAGCGCCCCGAACTGGACGGGCCCCAACATGCACCAAGCCCAGAACGAACGGGCCATCAAGAGTGCGAATGGAAGCAAGGCGGACGATGCTGGTCGCTCGGACTCTCGATCGAGGCCCACGTACTCGACCACGACTCGGCCGCTGGCGGGGTCCTCGCTGATCAGGCGCGTCGGCAGCCGCAGGCCATCGAGCTCTGCTTAGGAGAACTCGCCGCGTGCGAGGTGCCAGGCCACGCGTTCCTCGTCCGAGAGCCGCCTCGGTGCTCGGCGCCCGCGAACTCGGGGTGCTCGGCCAGAGTCGACCAGAGGAAGTCGTAGGCCGCCGCCGGTTGCCAGTGCGGAGTGTCCGCGAGCACCTCGCCGGCCGGCGTCACGAGCAGCAGCGCCGCGCCGAAGGCCGTGGGCGGAAGTCCGTAGCGCTCTTCGGCCGCGAACGGCACGGCGCTGTCGGCCGTGAGGGCGAACGGTACGCAACGCGCGTTCACGAGCTCGATCACGTCCGGGTCCATCGCGAACACCGTGCGCGAGGCGTCGGGGATGTCGAAGCCGGGATAGAGCCAGGCCACGGCCAGTACGACCTTGCGCTCGGCCTTGGCGCGCGCCACGGCCTCCTCCCAGTTCTTGGCCCAGGCCAGCTCCTCGCCGCAGCGCGCGGCCAGCTCGATCCAGTGTGCGCGCTCGTCGGTGTTTGTGTCCTGAGCGGTAGCTCCCTGAGGGGTGCTTTCCTGGGGGGCTGGTTCCGCGCGCGAAGAGGCGAGAACGAGCACGAGAGCGAACGAGGCGGAGCGCCAGGTCGAGGTCACGCCTGGAGGATAGCGCCCGTCCGGGCCTTGCGGTGTTC
>JABFRZ010000603.1 GCA_013140785.1 Planctomycetota bacterium
GGTCGAGCTCGAGCTGCAGCCGGATCGCGCCCTCGACGTGAGACTGGTCGACGCGCAGCAGGCCGCGGTAGCCGGCGCGGTCGTCGAGCTGCGCCGACGGCTGTCGGACGGCAACTATCTCGCTCACACACGCCAGCGCACCGATGGCGAGGGCCGCGCGCGACTCGGGCACCTGCAGTGGATGCGGCCCGAGGCGGAGGGGATCGCGCTCGAGCACTTCGTCGGTGCCGAGGTGCTGACGACCGAGGCGGTGCAGGTCGCGGTCGATCCGGCGCACTGGCCGAGCGAGGAGCTCGTGCTCCAGCTCCCCGGAATGGGCGCGGTGATCGTGGACCTGATCGGTCCTGGCGGCGAGCCCTGGCGCGGCGACGGCCAGGTCGAGATCGGCCTCGCGCGGAACGCCCTCGCGCGAATCCGCGCCGCCGGAGGGGACATCCCGGTCGCATCGAGCCTGCGGGCGATCCGCGCGGGACGAGCGACGCTCGAACGCGTCGGGCTCGGCCTCGAGCTCGAGCTGTTCGTGAACCCGGACGGCTGGAAGCAGCACCTCGCGACGATCTCAGGTCCGACTCGCGCGGGCGAGACGGTGACCGCTCCCGTGCAGCTGAGCGAACCCGCGCCTTCGATCCGCGGCCGCATCGTGGATCACGAGGGCCGACCGCTGGCGCGCGATTCGTTGAGCTGCGAGCTCTGGAGCCTGCGCGAGCCGCAGCACCAGATCGAGCACCGTCGCTCGGACGACTCCGGCCGCTTCACCGGCTTCGGCGGGCCGTACTTGCTCGACGGTGGTTCGTGGTCGCTCTTCTTCTCGATCCCGGGCGAGCCGCAGCGCGCCGCGAGGGTCACGCTCGCCGCGCCGGTCGCGGCCGGCCAGATCGAGCTCGGCGACGTCGTGCTCGACCTGCCTCCGCTGCTCGCACGCGGGAGCGTCGCAGACGAGCGCAGCCATCCCGTGCGCGCGGCGAAGCTCCTGTTCCAGGAGAAGACGGAGGTGCCGTGGAGGCGCGGGACGTTCGACTGGTTCCCGCTGCCGCGTGGGGCCGTGGCGAGCGCACCAGACGGGAGCTTCGAGCTGCGCGGCTGGACTCGCAGCGAACGCCTGCAGCTGTCCGTGCACAGACCGGGATACGAACGCGTCGAGCCTCTCGAGTTCAGCCCGCCCGCCGAGGACCTGCGGCTCGTGCTGCGCAGCGAGGGCGCGATCGCGGGGCGGATCCTCACCACGCGCGGACGCGTGCAGGGCATGGTGGACCTGTCGGTGCACGACGAGCGCGGCGCGTTCCATGGCGGAGGAATCACCTGGGGTGCGGACGGAGCCTTTCGCATCGGCGGCCTGCGGTCTGGGTCCTACACGTTGCAGCTCCGCCAGTGGAGCCACTACCCGGGCTCCCACGCCTGGCCTGGGATCGTGGTGCGCAGTGGCGAAACGGCCGAGATCGGCGACATCGCTCTCGACGAGCTCGTGACGCTCCTGCGCTTCGATCTACGAGATCAGAGCGGAGCTCCGATCCCGGACGCGCTCATCCGCTGGTCGATCTCGGGCGGTGAGCACCTCGCGGCGTCGGGTGTACTCGAGAAGGACTCGAGCGGCACCCACCTCCTACCCACGCTCGAGCTGCCTCTTTCTGTTGAGCTCGAGGCTCCCGGGTTCCTCCCGGCGAAGCTGGAGGACGTCCGCACCGACCAGCGCGTCGTTCTCACGCGAGGTCCGCATGTCCAGCTCGTGCTCGGGGGCCTTCCTCGGCTCGGCGAACACTGGTCCGTGTGGGCGCGGCTCGAGCGCGGCGAGACCACGGAAGCGTCGGCCGTGTTCGACACGAAGGGCCGAACGAGCCTGTACCTCGGCCACTCGGGCCCTTTCCACGTCGGCCTATGGCTCCAGCACGGCGGCGAGACCGGCTTCAAGAGCCTCGCAGGGCTCGGGTGGCAGATCGAGGTGGCCGACTCGCAGGAGGAGCAGGTCTTCTTGTCGCCCGAGCCAACGCCGGAGTTCTTCGACAACCTGGCAAGACTCACGCGCTGAAGCCCGCGGAGGAGCCGATCCTGTCGAGCGAGTCTGCGCTTGCGCGCTTCAGCGCACCTCGAGCCACCACACGCGCTCGCTTTCGAGCAGGCCGTGCTCGTCCTTCAGCACCCACGGGAACTTCTCGCCGCGCAGCTCGGTCGTGTCGCGCACGCGGCAGGTGATGCGGTAGAGGCCGGGGGCGAGGTCTTCTCGAGCGAGTCGCAGGGTGTCGAGTCCGTCTGGCCCCGCGCCCTGGCGCCGAGTCGGGCGCGCGTCCATCGGCGGCAGCGGGCCGCGCTCGAGGCGCGTGAGACTCACGACCGACTCGACCGGCAACGGCGCGTGCGGGGCGGGATCGCCGGGCGTGAGCGGTTGCCTGTCCACCACTTCCACCCACCAGCTGACTTCGAGGTCGTGGCTGGCCGGGCGCATCATGCGCACGCGCAGCTCGAGCGTGTCCTGCCACATGCGCATCGGCTCGCGAATGGACTTCGGCGGCGCGGGCGGCTCGACCTCCTCGATCGGATCGACGAACTCGTGGATGCGCAAGACGAGCGCCTCGCGGCACACCGGGCAGAAGGCTTCGCCGTCGTTCATCAAGCAGCCAGCCGCGGTCGGGCGCCACGCGCCCGTCACCTGCCCGTTCGCACCCTGGTAGATCCCGACGCTCGGGTGCCGCGCCGCGAGCCAATGTCGCCAGGACACGAGCTCGGGCTCGTCGCTGGAGGCCACGTTGACACGGTCGTACACGGCGCCGCGACGGTGGGTGTGGCTCGAGTACTCGTCGCCGAGGTCCGCGAAGGCGTGGCCCCACTCGTGCACGGTCGTGAGCGCATCGCGCCCGCCGATCACCGCTACCCCGCCCCCGCCCGTGCCCGAGACGCCCAGCTTGACGAACACGATCGCCAGGCCGTCACTGCCCTGGGATCTCGTCCAGCACCGCGTGCACGCTGCGACCGTCGAGGCCGACG
>JABFRZ010000408.1 GCA_013140785.1 Planctomycetota bacterium
GCAGCGCACGGGCAAGGAGCTCGGCTTCGAATGAAGATCCTGGTGGTGCTGCACGACTACCTGCCGCGCCACACCGGCGGCTCGGAGATCCACGCGCACCAGACGGCGCGCGAACTCGCGCGGCGCGGGCACGACGTCAGCGCGCTCTTCACCGAGCGCGACCTCGGCGCCGCGGACGGCGAGCGGCGTGCAGGCGTGCTGGACGGCGTGCGCACGCTCGAGCTCGTGCACCAGCGCGAGTACGCCGACGTGCGCGAGAGCTGGGAGGAGCAGCGCTCGCTCGCACGCTTCCGCGAGCACCTCGTGGCCCTGCGGCCCGACGTGGTGCACTTCCATCACCTCGCGCTCTGGGGCTCGCGTTGCCTCGTGGCGGCGCGCGAGGCCGGCGCGCGCGTGCTCGTGACCCTGCACGATTACCATCTGCTGTGCGACGCCAGCACCCTGCTGCGCCCCGACGGCGAGCTGTGCACGGCGGGCCTGCACGGCGACTGCAGTGCGTGCCTGCGGCGTCACACGCTGTGGCCCGAGCGCTGGGGCGGCGCGGAGCCCGAGCGCATCTGGCCGCTGGCGGCGCGCGAGCGTTTCGAGCGCCATCGGGCCGACCTGGCCGCGGCGCACGTCGTGATCTCGCCCTCGCGCTTCCTGGCGCGCACCTTCGAGCAGGCCGGCTTCCGGCCGGCGCGCGCGTTCGAGATCCTGAAGGCTGGCTATCCGGGCCCGCTGCACGCGCCGCGCTTGCGCGATCTCGCGCAGCCGTTGCGCGTCGGCTACGTGGGCGGGATCTACGCCTCGAAGGGCGTGCACGTGCTCGTGCGCGCCTTCCGGCACCTCGTCGGCGAGCCGATCGAGCTCGACGTGCACGGCCACCTTGCCTGGTTCCCGGACTACGTCGCCGAGCTGCGGCGCGCGGCCGAGGGCTCCACGATCCGCTTTCGCGGTCCCTTCGATCCTGGCGGCGTGGACGCGGTGCTGGCCGAGCTCGACGTGCTCGTGTTGCCCTCGCTCTGGTACGAGAACATGCCCATCACGATCCACGAGGCCTACAGGCACGGGATCCCGGTGATCGTGAGCGACCTCGGCGGCATGGCCGAGGCGGTCGAAAACGGCGTGACCGGGCTCACCTTCCCGCGCGGCGACGAGCTTGCCCTAGCCGAGCACATCCGCGCACTCGCGCACGACGCGGCGCTCTACGATCGCCTGGCTCAGAACCGGCCGCGCGTGCCGACGCTCGCGGAAGTCGTGGACCGTCTCGAGGCGCTCTACGCAGGTTCGGACTGAGGGCGCGTGCTCGGAGTCTCCTATCGCGGCGCGAAGCGCATCGTCGTCTTCGTGCTGGGAAGCACGGTGCTCCTGTTCGGCCTGCTCTTGCTGGTGCTGCCCGGGCCGGGGCTCTTGGTCATCTTCCTCGGTCTGACTCTGCTCGCGAGCGAGTTCGTCTGGGCGCGCCTGTGGCTGCGGCGCCTGCGCGTCTCGACCCGGCGCGCGGGGCGCAAGGCGCGCGCGTGGAGCGGGTGGCGGCGGCGGCCCCCGGCGTGAGGGGGAAGCGAAAGCAGCGCGAAGACGCGCAGGACGCGGAGTAGCGCGGAGCGGAGGAGAGCGAGGCGAGCGTCAGCCGTAGCGACCCTCGATGTACTCGGCCGTCTTCGGATTGCTCGGGTTCAGGAACAGGTTCTCGGTGCGCGTGTGCTCGATCAGCTCGCCCAGCAGCATGAAGGCACACTCGTCCGAGGCGCGCCGGGCCTGGGCCATGTTGTGGGTCACGATCAGGATGGTGTACTTGCCCTTGAGCGCGAACATCAGCTCCTCGATCGCGCGTGTGCCCTCCACGTCGAGCGCGCTGCACGGCTCGTCCATCAGGATGACCTCGGGCTTGAGCGGTAAGAGGCGCGCGATGCACAGCTTCTGCTGCTGCTCGAGCTGCAACCCGGTCGCCTTGGCCTGCAGCCGGTCCCTGAGGTCCTTCCACAGACCCACTTCGGTCAGCGCTTTCTCGACGGCCTCGTCGAGCACGCTCTTCGGCGGGCGCTTCTCGGCGTGGATGCGCAGCCCGAAGACGACGTTCTCGTAGACCGAGAGCGGCAGCGGGTTCGGACGCTGGAAGACCATGCCGACGCGCCGCCTGAGCTCGATCAGCGACACGTCCGCGTCGTAGACGTTCTTGCCGCGGATCCGGATCAAGCCGGTGGTCGTGACCGAGCCGTAGCGCTCGTTGACGCGGTTGAAGCAGCGCAAGAGCGTGGTCTTGCCGCAGCCCGAGGGCCCGATCAACGCCGTGATCAGGCCGTGCTTGACCTCCAGGTCGACCCGCTTGAGCGCCTGGAACGCGCCGTACCACAGGCACAGGTCGCTGGTCGAGATGCCGTGCTCGGCGGGCGCGCTCATCCGAAGATCCCGTTGACGTACTCGTAGGTGCGCCGGTCCCCGGGTGAATCGCTGAACACGACTTCGGTGCGGTCGAGTTCGACGATGTGGCCGTTCCACAGGAACAGCGTGCGCGCGGCCAGGCGCCGCGCCTGCTGCACCAGGTTCGTCACGAGCACGATGGTCATATCGCGGCTCAGTTCCTTGAGCACGTCCTCGATGCGCATCGTGGTCACCGGGTCGATGGCGATCGAGAATTCGTCCAGGCACAGGATCTCGGGCTGGTGGCTGAGGGCGCGCGCAATCGTCAGGCGCTGCTGCTGGCCGCCGCTGAGCTTTGTGCCGAGCACGTCCAAGCGCTCCTTGACCTCGTCCCACAGCGCTGCCTGTCTCAGGCACTGCTCGACGTGCCCGTCGAGCCAGGCCCGGTCGCGCGCCCCGGCCGCGCGCGGCGCGAAGGCCACGTTGTCGTAGATCGAGAGCGGCAGGCCGACCGGCAGCGGCGCCACCATGCCGATCTTGCGGCGCAAACCGTGCACGTCCTTGACGTGCTGCACATCCTGGCCGTCCACGGCGATGCGGCCCCCCACGCGCGCGCCGGGAGTGAACTCGATCGTGCGGTTGATGCAGCGCAGCAGCGAGGTCTTGCCGCTCTGGGCCGGGCCGATGACGCCCAGGATCTCGCCCGCGTACACGTCGAAGGAGATCCCGTGCAGGACCTCCTTGTCGCCGAAGCTGAGGCGCAGGCCCGAGACCTCGATCTTCTTGCGCGCGTTCATGGCCCTACCACTTCTTGCGCGCGCGCAGGAAGACCCGGAAGCAGATCGCGGTCGTGTTGACCAGCAGCACCACGCCCAGCAACGTGGCCGCGATGGCGTAGCTCAGCTCTTCCGGCGCGCCGCTGGCCTGCGTACGCACGTAGAAGAGGTGCATCGAGAGCGCCATGCACTGCTCGCGCAGGTCGTAGAGGAACAGCCCGCCGCCCTCGATGGCCTTGAAGGTGGCCACGCCGGTCAGCATGACCGGCGCGGTCTCGCCCGCCGTGCGGCTGACCTGCAGGATCACGCCGGTGAGGATGCCGCTGATCGAGTTCGGCAGCACGATGCGCCAGATCGTTTGCCAGCGCGAGGCGCCCACGTTCCAGCAGGCCTCGCGGAAGGAGCGCGGCACGGAGGCGAGGGCTTCTTTGGTCGAGGCGATGATGACCGGCAGGGTCATGATCGCGAGCGTGAGCGCGGCCGCCAGGATGCTCTTGCCGAAGTGCAGCGCGTACACGAAGGCGCCCAGGCCGAACAGCCCGTGCACGATGCTGGGCACGCCGGCCAGGTTCACGACGGCCAGGTTCACGATGCGCGTGAACCAGTTCTCCTTGGCGTACTCGTTCAGGTACACCGCCGCGAGCACCCCGATCGGGGCCGAGATGCACAGCGACACCAAGATGAGGTAGAGCGTGCCCACCAGCGCCGGCCAGATCCCGCCCGCGGTGCCGCCACGGCGTGGGTTCGTGCTGAAGAACTCCCAGGTCATGGCGGGCGCGCCCTTGAACACCACGAAGCCCACGATGAGCAGCAGCGGGATCACCATGGCCGCCGTCATCAGCCCGAAGAACATGCGCGCGACGCGCTCGTGGCGCTGCTTCTTCCGGCCCGTGAGCGTCTCGGTGAACACGGCTACTTCCGCCGGATGCCCTTGACCACGAGGTCGGCCGTGAGGTTCACCGCGAACGTCAGCGTGAACAGCAGCACGCCGATCAGGAACAGCACCTGGTAGTGCTCGCTGCCCTGGCGCGCCTCGCCCAGCTCGGCGGCGATGGTCGCGGTCAGAGTCTGCACGGGATCGAAGAGGCTCGTGGGAATGCGCGCCGAGTGGCCGGTCGCCATGAGCACGGCCATGGTCTCGCCGATGGCGCGTCCGACGCCCAGCAGCACCGCCGCCAGGAGCCCGTTCTTGGCGGCCGGGAAGAGCATGCGGAAGACGGTCTGCCAGCGCGTGGCCCCGAGCGCCAGCGCGGCCTCGCGGTACGAGTCGGGCACGGCCTTCAGCGCGTCCTCGCCGATGCTGACGATGATCGGCACGCTCATCAGCGCCAGCAACAGCGCCGCGTTGAACATGTTCACGCCCAGCGGTACCTGGAACACGTCCTTGATGAGCGGACCGAGCACGCTCATGCCGATGAAGCCCCACACGACCGAGGGCACGGCCGCCAGGAGCTCGATCACGATCTTGAGCACCTCGCGCGTGCGTGGCGCAGAGAACTCCGACACGAAAACCGCCGCTCCGAGGCCGAACGGCACGGCCATCAGCATCGCGAGGAGCGTGACGCTCAGCGTGCCCAGCAGCAACGCGCCGGCTCCGTAGTGGGCCGGGTCGTTGGAGGGATACCAGTCCGAGCTGAACAGGAACGCGCCCAGGTCGAGCTGCGCCAGGTAGGGCGCGCCCTCGCGGAACACGAAGAAGAAGATCCCGAAGACGAACACGATCGCCGAGATCCCGCACAGGCGGATCAAGAGCTCGATGGCCTGCTCGAAGAGCACGGCCAGACGGCCGCGGCCGGCCGGCCTCTCGGGAGACCTGGGCAGAGACATGGGGGAGCCTGCGCTCATCTTCCCCGCTGCGCTCCGTGGATTGGGCGGGTGACTTCGCTCCGCCGGATCACTCTGATCACTGCTTGGGCAGGGGAACGTAGCCGTTCTCGGCCAGCAGGCTCTGTCCGGGCTCGGACAAGATCCAGTCGATGTACTTCTTGATGTGCGCCGCGGGCTCGCCCGCGGTGTACACGAACATCGGACGCGCGATGGGGTAGCTCTTGTCGAGCGTGCTGGCGATGCTCGGCAGGATGGCCGCCTCGCCGGCCCGCTTCGCGACCTTCAGGATCCTGACCGCGTCGGTGCGGTAGCCCATGCCCGAATAGCCGATCGCGTTGGGCGTCGTCGCGACCAGGTTCACGACGTCGGCCGAGCCGTTCTGGTTGACGCAGTCGGGGCGCAAGACGCCCTTCTTGCCGACCACGGCTTCCTTGAAGTAGTGGTGCGTGCCGGAGTTGTTCTGGCGGCTGATGGCGATGATCTCGTCGCCTTGCGCGCCAGGGATGGCCTTCACGCCGAGGTCGCTCCAGGTGCGGATCGCACCATCCCTGGAGTAGATCCCGGCCAGCTGCTCCAGCGTGAGCTCCTGCAGCGGATTGTCCTTGTGGACGTAGATCGAGAGCGCGTCGAAGCCGACCGTGACCCCGAGCGGTTCCTTGCCCTGCTTCGCGCGCAGGTCGGCGGCCTCCTTCTCCTCGAAGGCGCGACTGGAGTTGGCGAGGTCCACGCTGCCGTTGATCAGGCCGGCGATGCCGACGCCCGAGCCGCCGCCGTTGACCTCGACGTTGACGCCGGGCTCGGCCAGCTTGAAGGCCTCGCTCCAGGCCATGGCGAGCTGCAACATCGTGTCGGAGCCGATGTTGGCGATCGTGTCGGCGGAGCTGTCGCCGGACGGGCCGCCGCCGGAGTTGCCGCAGCCCGTGGCGAGCAACACGGGCACGAGCCCGAGCACGGCGCCGCGCAGATTCTTGCTTCGGATGGAGACGTTCATGGGGTGATACCAGTCGCTGTGGGTTCGTTTTTTCCGCCTCGATCGTTGTCCACTTCCACGGCTTCGATCAGGTCGCGGATCCGCGTCTGCAGGAAGCGGTAGGCCTCCTCGTAGGCAGCCTCGATCTCGGCCGAGGTGCCCTTCGTCTCGGCCGGGTTGAAGAGGGCCCAGTCGATGTACACGACCTTGCGCGGCGGCGGCGGCAGAGCCTTCTGTGCGGACTTGTCGAGGCCGACGATGATGTTGAAGTAGTCGGCGTTGGGCACCTGCTCGATCTTCTTCGGGAAGCTGCGCGAGATGTCGTGCCCCTTCTTCTGCAGGAAGCGTCGGGTGTACGCGTCGATCGGCTCCGGGGCAAGCCCCGCGCTCGCGAACAGGAAGCGCCCGAGGCGCAGCGAGTTCGCGAGCGCCTCCGCCATCTGGCTGCGGCAGGAGTTGTGTTGGTCCACGAACAGGAGCCGGAAGACCTCGCTGCCGAGGTGCTTCGCGTACTGTCCGGTGCACATGTAGATCGTGTCTTGGCAGATGTTCTTGGCCTGGTCGGAGACGCGCTCGAAGCGGTAGGCGATGGTCGAGAGCGGCGAAAGGGCTTCGAGCGGCACGCGCCCCTCCTGCACCGAGCGCAGGATCTCGGCGTGGATGTCCCAACGCTCGAGGTCCACCACGTCCTCCACGGCCATGGTCGCGCGCGCGAGCTCGGCGTCCTGGGTCAGGAAGGCCCGCACCGCGTCGCGCAGCATCGGGATCGAGAGATTGGCGATGTCCACGAAGCGCTGCGTGGGCATCGGCGTCTTCTGGTCGATCAGGCGCAGGGTTTGGCGCGCGATGCTCTCGGCGTAATCGCCGATGCGCTCGAGCTCGAGGTTCAATTTGATCGCGGCGTAGGCGAAGCGCAGGTGTCCGGCCACGGGCTGCTGGCGCACCAGGAATTCCAGGCACAGGCGGTCGGTCTCCTTCTCCAGTTCGTCGATGCGTTGGTCGCGCAGGATGACGGAGTAGGCCACCTGGCGGTTCGACTCCTGGAGCGCCCGGACGCAGTCGCACAGCGCCTGCTCGGCCAGCCCGGCCATGGTTTTCAAGTGCTCCCGGATGCGGTCGATCTCGCGCTGCAGGGACTGTTCTAGGTGAGTGGCCATGTGGGCGGTCGGGTGGCAGGGCCTCGCTCTCCGATTCTGGACCGGTGGGCTCGGCCGGTCTTTATAGCGGACGCGCAGCGGCCAAACCTCTTGTCGCCTGCCGAGCAAGGTTGTCGCCTGCCGAGGAAGGCGCGCCGGGTTTCGCGCTCGCGCGCTCGCGCGCTCGCGCCTATCTCCCCCGGATCAGGACTCCTATACTGCGGTCCGTCCATGAGCGACTGGCGCATCCATCGCCGCGAAGCACGCTGCACTCAGTGCGAGCGGGTCTTCCAGGAGGGCGAGACCTTCTTCTCGCTGATCTTCTTCGAGGGCGATCGGCTGCGGCGCGAGGACCGCTGCCCGGCCTGCTTCGAGGAGCCCCGCGCGGTGGGGGACCTCTTCTTCTGGCGCACCCGCCATCAGGCCGACCGCCGCGCGCGCTTCGCGGTCGACTTCGAGGCCATCGAGGAGCTCTTCTTGAGCCTCGAGGGGCGCCGCGAGGAGCGCCTGCGCGAACTCCGTTACCTGTTGTCGCTGCTGCTCTTGCGCAAGAAGCGCCTGAAGCTCGTGGGGGTCCGCCGGAACGAGGGGAGCGAGACTCTGTGCCTGCGCCGCCCGCGCCGCACCGAGGAGTTCGAGGTGCAGGTCTTCGAGCTCGACTCCGAGCGCGCCCAGGCCCTCAAGGCCGAGCTCGCGCGGGTCTTCGACGGGGCTGGGGTCGAGGCCTTGGCGGCTGCGCCGGTCCATCTCGCGTCGGATGCGGGTGGCACCCCGGTGGCGGAAGCCCGCGCCGGCGAATCCACCGGCTAGCGGCCCTCCGAGCGCGGCCTCCGCGCCATTCGTAGAGCCCTCGAGGTCCCTGGACGGAACCCACGGAACGCCAGGTTTCCTCGGGGAATCTGCGCACTTCGCCCGCCCATGGTGCGCGCGTGAGCTGGGCCGCTCCCAAGTTTTCTCCACTTGGTCGTCGCCAAGTTCGCAGCGGCATCTATACTCACGCGCGTTCACTCAGGTGGCGCAAAGTGGCACTCACAGCAAGCCAATCAACCGGGGGCGGAGGCTGTGTTCAGCGGTGACTCCATCCACACGCTCGACCCGAAGAATCGGGTCTTCGTGCCCAAGCGTTTCCAGGACGAGCTTGGGCGCGACGCCGAGGGCGTGCAGGTCGCGGTCCTGACGCGTGGCTTCGAGGGCTGCCTCTTCCTCTTCTCCGAAGAGGGCTACGCCAAGGTCCTGCAGCGCCTCACGACCCAGCCCTTCGGGGGCGCCCAGCTGCGCACCATGCAGCGCCTGTTCTTCGCGAACGTGCACGAGACGCCGCTCGACAGCTCGGGGCGCGTGCTCTTGCCCGAAAAGCTGCGCAAGTACGCCGCGATCGACAAGGAAGTGGTGATGGTCGGCGTGGCCGACCGGGCCGAGCTCTGGAACCGGGCGAGCTGGGAGAAGTTCGAGTCCGAGAACGACGACCACTTCGACGATCTGGACGTGGTTCTCGTCGGGGGAGGCCCGCCGAACGGTGGGTGAGCCCATGGGAGAACGGCCATGATCGCGACCGGGGGGAGCATGACGAAAGAAGCCAGCCAACGCGTGCACGTGCCCGTCCTCCTGGGCGAGGTGCTCGCGGCCCTGCGTGGTCCCGAGGGCGCGAGCGAACCGACGGGTTGGATCGTGGACGGCACCGTGGGCGCGGGCGGCCATGCGCGTGCCCTGCTCGAGCACTTCCCAGGCGTGAGTCTCTTCGGCGTGGACCAGGATCCGGAAGTCCTGGCGCATGCGCGCGCCCAGCTCTCCGACTTCGGGCCGCGCGTGCGGCTGTGCCAGACGCGCATCTCGCAACTCTACCCGCGCCTGGCCGAGGCCGGCACCGCGCCGGTGATCGGCTTCCTGCTCGACCTCGGCGCAAACTCCCTGCACTTCGACCAGCCCGCGCGCGGCTTCAGCCTGCAGGCCGACGGCCCGCTCGACATGCGCATGGACCCGACGCGCACGCGCACCGCGGCCGACATCGTCAACCGCTGGGACGAAGAGGACCTGGCCGACCTCTTCTTCTACGAGGGCGACGAGCGCCACTCGCGCGCCATCGCCCACGCCATCGTCGAGTCGCGCGCGCGCGCGCCGTTCACGCGCACCGTGCCGCTGGCCGACGTCATCGCCGAGTGCCAGGGCGGGGCGCGCGGGCGCATCCATCCGGCCACGCGCTGCTTCCAGGCCTTGCGCCGTGCCGTCAACGAGGAGGGCGAGGAGCTGCGCCACGGCCTGCGCGTGGCCGAGCGCGTCCTGGTCGACGGCGGCCGCTTGGTCGTGATCACGTTCCATTCCTTGGAGGACGGCTTCGTCCGCAAGGTGCTTCAAGAGC
>JABFRZ010000389.1 GCA_013140785.1 Planctomycetota bacterium
TCGCCGCGCCGCGCGCCTTCACGCTCACCTCGCCCGACGGCCTGAAGATCGAGCGCGGCGCACGCGGCTGGCGCGTGATCGAGAGCACGCGCGTGGAGGTCGCGCTGGACGGGCCCCAGGGCTTCCGCGCGCGCGCCGACCGCGTCAGTGACTTCATCGTGCCGCACTCGGGCACGGGCGAGCTCGCGCCCGAGGGCCTGCGCTTCCTGGCCCGCGGCCAAGTCGTGGTGGACTTCGAGCGCGCCAGCCTCGGCGGCGGCCGTTTCGGCGGCGAGGAGCTCGAGGTGCTCGCGGTCGCGCCCGTGCCGCACCTCGTGCTGCACGGGACGCCCGAGGCCAAGGCCTTCCTGCAGCTCACCGAGTACGGCGAGGCCAGCGCGCTGGAGGTCGAACGCACGGGCGACACCCTGCACGCGCGCGGGCAAGTCACCGGTTCGGCCATCTTCGCGGCCGCGAGTGGGAAGGACGCCGACGTGCGCACCACCTTCGCGGGGGACGAGCTGACCATCGACCGCGGCGAGAGCGCCGAGCTGCTCCCAGGCGAACGCCTGCGCACCCTGCGCGCCCTGGTCGCGGGCAGCGTGCAGGGCAGCGTGACCTCCGCGGGCGAGACGCTGGTGTTGCGCAGCGAACGCTTCTCGGCCGAGCGCCGTGAGCGTTTGGTGGCCGGCGCGGACGCGCCGCTCGAGCTCGGCTCGCTGTTCATCGCCGAAGGCGCGGTGCACGCCGATTTCGTGACGCCCGAGAGCGAGCTCGCCATCGATTGCGAGCACTTCGAGGTCGAACGTACTGCGCGAGACGTCGAGAGCGGCTTCCGCCAGCTCGTCGCCAACGACAACGTGCGCTTCACGGGCCGCTTCGGCCAGCACAGCGAGCGTGATGTGGGCGGAGAGGGCGAGATCCTGACCTTCGACTCCGACCGCCGCGGCAGCCTGGAGGCGGGCGCGCACGGACGCGTGACGCTCCACGGCCTCGACCCCGAGGGCAAGGCGCCCTACCAGCTCACGGCCGAGCGCGTGGACTTCGCGCTGCGCCCCTTGGAGACCGAGGCTGGCGGCGGCGAGGCCCTGCGCCTGCTCGCGCTGCAACCCGAAGTGCGCATGCTGGGCCTGCGCGCGCGCGCCGATCACTTCACCGCTGACGACCAGACGGGCGTGGCGCTCTCGGGCGGCGTGCGCTTGTCCGGCGCGACGAGCAAGAACGTGCCCTTCACCCTGGAGGCGGACGAAGTCGTGCTGGTCGGCCGGCGCCAAACCGGGGTCGAGGCCGCGGACATCGAGGACCAGCTCGACGCGCTGCTCGCAAACGGTAGGGTCGTGTTCGCGCTGAGCGACTCCCTGCGTGTGCGCGGTGAGCGTCTCACCGTGCGGCGCTCGACCGGCCTCTTGCGCGTCGATGGCGCACCCGCCTCGTTCGAGCTGGGCGCAACGCGGCTCGAGACCGAGTGGGTCGAGTTCGACCCCGTGCTGGAAGTGCTCGTGGCTACGGGGCGCGGGCGCATGTTCACGCGCTCGGAGGGCGAGCGCGAGGGGCCGGATGACGGGAATTCCTGGGAGCTGAGCTTCCTCTCGGCGTCCACGTTGCTCGAGCTCGACTCGGTGATCCTGGTGGTCCAGGAGCCGATCTTCCACGCCGCGCAGTTCCAATCGCTGCTGCGCGCGAGCTGGGGCATCTTCTGGCTCAATCGCGAGGCCTTCCGGGATTCCAGACGGCGCGACGAGTTGCTCGCGGGGCTGCAGCAGAGCATGACGCGCATGGGTGCGCTGGGGGACAACGCGAGCCTGACCGACCTCCTCGCACTGTTCCGCTCGCCCGAGCTCGCGGGCCTCATGCGCGAGATGTACTTCGAGGGCCCAGTCGAGGTCTTGGCGGACGGCGAGCTGCTGGCGCGCGCCGACGCGATCTACCTCGACGCGGCCTCGCAGCACGGCTGGCTGTCGCGCGCCACGGTCAACCTCGGGCGGCAGTTCCTCGGCCAGCGCCAGGAGAAGCTGACCATCAAGGCCGACTGGTTGCGGCTCTCGGGCGACGCCAAGCTTAGAGCGGACCAGGCCACCGTGACTTCATGCTCGTTCGACGATGCGCACGTACGCGTGGTCACGGGCGACCTGCGCATCGAGCCCATGACAGGCCCGGGCAAGGAGACCTATCGGCTGAGGCTGAAAGACAACCGGGTCGAGCTGTACGACCGCATCACGGTCCCGCTCCCGACCATCGACGTGGCGACCGACGAGGAGTTCCAGCCGCTGTGGCCGACGCTGAGCCTGGCGGACTCGGCCCGCTTCGGGACGCTGTTCTCCTTCGCCATCACACGCCCGGCCGACAACGTCGGCGAGCTCTTCGACAGCATCGCGCGTCCGGGCGAGGACGGGCGCGACGAGCCGCAGACCGTTGATGCCGAGGCGGCGCCGCCCAGGCCGCGTTCGGATGTGGACGCGAACTACAAGGTGGACGGCTCCTATCTCGGCTCGCGCGGCGGGCTGCTCGACCTCGGACTCGAGATCGAGGCCAAGCAGGATTACTGGTTCGACCTGTACCTCGGGTTGGTGCTCGACACCGGCGAAGACCGCGGCTTCCTGCGCGTGGACGAGGACGAGCGCAGCAGCCTGCGCACCTGGATCCGCTCGCAGGCCTACTTCGACCACGGCAAGAGTGCCTGGAGCTTTTCGCTCAGCGACCAGAGCGATGCGGGCGTGCAGGCCGAGTTCTTCGAGAGCCAGTTCCTGCGCTACGAGCGCGCCGAGAACTACGTGCAGTGGCGTCGCAGCTCGGGCGAGAACTTCGCGCAGGGTTCGCTGGAGGCGCGCACCGACACGCTGCGCACCGAGATCGAGGAGCTGCCCTCGTTCAGCGCCTATCGCGGGCGCTCGCCGCTCCTGCGCCTCGGGAACCTGGCGCTCCTGCACACCGGCGACGCTCGCGCGGAGTACCTGCGCCGGCGCGCGGGCAGCGAGCCACACAGCCC
>JABFRZ010000466.1 GCA_013140785.1 Planctomycetota bacterium
CGTGTCGGAAAAAGCGCGTTGCGAGGCGAAGCGGGCGGCGCGGAGGCGAGGAAGGCGACAGCGAGGCGGCGCAGGCGGCCTCTGTGGCCGCCGAGCACGTCTCGCCGAGCCTGACGAAGCATCCGCGCCGCCCGCGAAGCCGCAGTAGCGGTCTTTCCGACACGCTCTCACGCGTCCGGCGCAAGCTCACTCTCCGATCGTTGCGTCGAGGGCCTGCGTGCTCGCGGCGGGCGCGAGGATCAGGGCCTGCGTGCGCAGGTGGACTCCGATCAGGGCGTTGTCGCTGGGGATCGAGAACGTGTGGCTCGGGGACGTGCCGAGAGCGATGACCAGGTCGGGCAGGACGAGCTGCGGGCAGGCGACCGGCAGGAAGCGGCGCGCGCGCGGCCGCTCGCCATGCAGAGCCCAATCGACCAGCAAGATCTGGCTCGCGCCGCCGAGATTCAGCGTGGTGACGGTGTAGTCCCGGCCGATGACCGGAGCGCCGCTCCAGGTCAGCGTCGGGGTCGAGCAGGCCGTGCCGACCTGGATCGGCGGGGCGAAGTAGTCGAAGGCGCCGGTCAGCGAGCCCGTGCCGCTGGAGTTCGTGACCGAGACGTCGACGAAGCCCGTGGTCGAGGTCGCGCCGAGCGCCGCCGTGATCTGGGTGTCGCTGTCGACCGTGAACGAGGCCGCGTTCGAGCCGAACGAGACCGAGCTCGCGCCCGTGAAGCTGGAGCCCGTGATCACGACGCCGGTGAGACCGGTATTCGGCCCATGGTCCGGGGCCACGGCGGAGACGCTCGGCGGCAAGCCACTCCCGCACTCGCCGCCACCGTCGGGACATCCCGGCAGGGCATAGGTCAGCTTCGTCCCGGCTGACACGCTGCCCGTCGCGTTGCAGGCGTGCTGGGTGGCGTCCGGACCGGTGCCCAGCTGGCAGCCGATGGTTGCGCTGGTCCCATTCTGGCCGACCGTGCCAAAGATCATGTCGAAGCTGCTCGAGCCCTCATGCAGGCGCAGCTCGAAGTTCGCCGTGCCCGCGCCCGAGTAGTAGTGCGTCCGCCACTCGATGTGGAATTCCCGGTTGGGCGCCACGCCGGTCTCCGACCGGAAGATCCCCTCGCCCACTCCGTCGGTGCGCAGGTCATCCCATTGCAGCACGATGACGTTGCTCAGCGAGCCGCTCGGCAAGCACTCATTCGCGTAGGCATTGCTGGCGCCCGTGAACTGTGCATTGCCGTTCGAGCTGAGCGCGACCTGCGTGTAGGTCGAGGTGTAGAACGTGACCGGGAAGGGCAGCGCGATCGTGGTGACGACGTCGTCGCCGTGGTTGCCGATGTCCGTGCTGCCCGCGACGATGGCATCCGTCCCCGCCGTGATGACGTAACCCGCGCCGCCCGTCGTCAGGTCGAACTCGAGCACCTGGGGTCCGTTGCTGTAGGTCAGCGCGAGCGTGAAGTGGATCGTGGTTCCGCACGCGAACGCGGGCGAGGTGGACACGGTGAAGGTCGCCGAGTCCGCCTCGCCCCCCGACAGATCCGCGTAGGGCTGTGCGGGAGCGACGATCGTCACGCCCGCGGTCAGCGTGGACAGGATCGACGCGATGGAGCTGGCTGCTTCGGCGCCGTTGTTGCGCAGCGTCACGACCAGCTCGTTGCACTCGTTGAATTCGATGCGTCCGTTGCCGTTGCCGCCGCTGACGGCGGCGCTCTCGAAGTCGAGGAACGCGCCCGGCCCCGACGGCCCGAAGCTGGTGAAGCGCACGTTGGCGTTCTTGCGGGTGGGGACGGCGATGCTGTTGTCGCGGTTGTCGCCCCAGGTCGTGTAGTAGGCCGCGTCGTCGGCGGCCATCATGTCGTAGTCGCCCATGTAGACGGAGTTCACGACCGGGTCGACGCCGAACACCGGCACGAACTGCGGGCTGATGCGGAAGTTCGGTCCGAACGTGATCGTGCTGCCCGCGATCGACGCGGTGACGCCCCAGCGTTCGATGTTCACGTCGCCCGCATGGCTTCGATTGTCGTACCAGCACACCCCCAGACCGGTCCCGTCCGGCCGGCACGCGACCGTGGGGAAGTACTGGGCGCGCGCGGTCCCGTCGTCGTTGACCAGCATGGCCGCGCTCCACGTCGCTCCCCCGTCGGTCGACTGGCGCAGGAAGACGTTGCCGCGATCGCCGCCGCTGGCGGCGACCGGGTCGTTGTACACCACGTAGATGGCCCCGCTGACGGGGTTGACCGCCACCGCCGGGAAGGAGCTGGAGCGAAAACCGGCGACGAGCGAGAGGCTGCCGTTGGTGCCGGTACTGGTCAGCGTCGTCACCGTGACCACCGGGCCAAAGGTGAGACCCTGGTCGCTCGAGGTCCTCATCCGTATCTGGTCGGGCGTGGGGTTGGAGTCGTACCAGAACGAATACACGTCGTGGTTCGGCCCGACGGCGACGTACGCGCCCTGGACGTTGGAAGGTGAGCCCGACGCGATCAGGGTCCCGCCGAACGGGCCCCAGGTCGCGCCCTGGTCCGTGGAGCGGAAGAAGTAGACGCCGTTGGCCGCGCCGAAGTCGCGCACGACGTGATACACGTTCCCGTTGCCCGGCCCGGCGAAGTTGTCGACCGCGATCCACTCCTTGTCCATCGCCCCGCTCGAGGGCGCGGCATTGACCGCGGGCATCCACGTCGCGCCATCGTCGTCGGAGCGGAAGAGGTTGATCCCGGAGCCGCTGAAGAAGAGGCACGCAAGGTAGGTCCTGCCCGTCGTGTTGTCGCGCGCGAGCACCGGGTCGCCCGCATCGTTGCTGCCCGGCAGCAGGCCCGGGTCCGTCCACGACACGCCGTTGTTGGAGGAGTACGCCCAGCCGGTGAAGTGGTTCGCTCCGATGAAGGAGCCGGAGTCGTTGAAGGCCGAGATCAGGTTGGATCCCGAGCCGAGGACGAGCGCGGTCTCGCTCTGCGTGTCCTGCGCCGTCGCGTCGGCGCCGGCGTTGTTCACGAGGACGTTGCCGAGCGCGCTGATCACGCCGCCCGTGCTCGGAATCGCGGCGCCAGCGTGGCCGCCGCTCGTCGGCGTGACGACGTTGCCCTTCTTGTCCAGGATCGGGCGCGGCCCGTACTTCGCGATGAGGAGGTTCTGGAAAGCGCCCGAGACCTTCTCGAACTCCGCCGGATCACGGTAGATCTCGAGCAGCCTGTCTTGCGCTCCGTGCTGAGAGGCGAGAGCCACCGACGCGCACAGCGCAGCGACGAGGACGCGGAGTTGGACGAGGAGACTGCGGTCGTGGTTCATGGGAGCCGACTCTTCCGCGTTCGAGACTGCGCGGCGTCGATGGGGTTGATGAGGATGAGGCAGCCCAGGCTACATCGCGATCGCGTACTCACTCCGAGGCGGCATCCGATTCCTCACGGGCGCATTGTCGCTCGCTCCATCGACCTGTCAACGCAGGATCCGTGAAGTCTCACGGGAGAGAGCGAAGGACTCGAGGGCCGCAGACGATTGATCGCGCTCGCGCTGGAACTCGATGCGGCGTGCGAGGGCTTCACGGTCGGTGGCCGCGACCACGAAGTTGCGGAAGCGCTGCGCGTGGCTGCTGGTGGGCGGGACGATCTCACCCAGCCGGTAGTTGCACTTGAGCTTCCTCACCCACGGCTGGGCGCGCACCCTGTCGGCGTTCTCGAGCGCCACCTCGTTCAGCGCCACTCTCTCGACAGCACGAACGCGCCCCAGGTCGCGGGCAGCGCGTCGCCGTGCTCGGCGCGGTTCCTGGCCAGCATCTCGAGCTGCGCCGCGCGCAAGGCTTCGCCTCGACCCATCTGCTTCACCCACAGGTTCTCGTAGAAGCCCTGCATCAGCCGCGCGGTCGCCTGGTCCTCGACCGACCACAGTGAGCTGATCACCGTCCGCGCTCCCGCCAGGCCGAAGGCCCGCCTCAACCCGATCATGCCCTCGCCGGCGCGGCGCTCGCCGAGCGCGGTCTGGCAAGCCGAGAGGACGACGAGCTCCACGCGCGATAGGTCGAGCCACAGGACCTCCTCAGCCGTGAGCAGTCCGTCGTCACGGCCGCGGACCGTCGGCTCGTTCGCTCCGGCGCATACCACCCCGCAGAGCAGCCCAGGGAGTTGGCCGACGAGAGCGTGGAACTCCTGCTCGAGCTCCAGCAGCTCGACAGGCTCTGCACTCCGGCGGGCGCTGTCCCACAGCGAAACCGCCCGTTCCGGATTGAAGAAACCGTGGGTCGCCAGGTGCAGGACCGAATGCTCGGACAGCTCCTTCTTCAAGCGCTCCTCGCTCGGCTCTGCGCCGACCAGCAGCACGCGCTGTCCATCCTCGAAGGCCCTCGCGTGGAGCCTGGATACGGTCCGGACCTCGTCTCCCGTGCCGGGAAGCGCTGCCCATCTCCGCCGCGAGATGCCCGGCGCTCCGGCGTCCGCGCGCGGATCGCCCGGAGGCTCCGCTCGTCCGGCGTAGTCGACGCCGCCGACGGCGAGCAGGGATCGGTACCCGCCCGAGGGCCCGAGCGCTCCGAGCACGTCGAGCGGAGACTGCACGTACACGAAGCTCCGCTCCTCGAGCAGGTAGCTCCCGTCGGCGAGCAGGAGGACCTCGAAGGGCAGCGCTCCCAGGAACGAGTCCGGGCGCACGAAAACCCGCTGGATGCCCTCGAGACGGGAAGCCAGGGGCTGCCAGAGGTAGGCGAGGAGCTCACGTCCTGCGGCACCGGACGAAGCCTCGCTGGAGCCCGCGGCCACGCCGCGCGCGGCCGCGCTCCGACCCACGACGACCTGGAGATACCCGTCGAGCGCCGCCTCGATCGGCGCCGCCGGGCCCAGGTCGAGCTGCACCAGCCCTTGCCCGTGAGCTTGCCCGTGGCGCACGATCCAGGCCACGAGGTGATCCTCGCTCCAGCTGCCCGGCTTGCCCGGCCGCGTCGCCGGCTGAAAGCGCGGGCCCACGTGGAAGTCCAGCCAGGCCGAGCCGGCCTCGAGGCCATCAGCCAGCTGCGCCAGGGTCACCGGCTGCACCGAGCTCGGCCCTGCGGCCCTCTCGAGCTCGCGCTCGAGACCGTTGCGCCGGTCGCGAAGCTGGCCCAATCCGCGCTGCACTTCCGCGACATCCGCGCTGGTCTCTTGGTGCAGCAGCCTCGAGATCGCGGCCTGTGTCTCTCGGAGTCGGGCCATGACCTCATGAGCGTGCTCGGACACCCGCGCGAGCAGCTGCGCCCGGCTCTCGAGGAGCGAACGCGACACCAGGCCGCTCCAGGCGAGCCACAGCTCATAGGCCTCCGCCTGGTGCTCCTGTTCGCCCAGGGCCAGACAGAGCCGCGCGTTCGACTCGCCCGATCCGAGCAGGAGCATGCGTTCGCTCTCCGTGAGCGACCACAGAGTGCCGGCCGCGGCAGAGAGGCTCGCCTGTAGCGCCGAGCGGGCATGCACCCAGGCTTCCTCCTCCCGGCCCTGGTCCGCCAGGACCATCGCGAGGTTGAAGTGGGCCCGAGCCGTGAGCGGGTACGAGGATCCATAGCACGTCTCGAACGCGGCCACGACGCGCTCGAAGTACGGCTCGGCCTGCGCCGGTCTTCCCTCGGCCCAGAGGATGACCGCCAGGTTGCTGACGCTCAGCACGGTCGCTGGGTGCTGGGCTCCCAGCGCCATTTCCTGGATCGCGAGCGCCCGCTGGTAGGACTGCCGTGCTCCCTCGTGGTCCGCTGCAGCTTCGAGCACGACACCCAGGCTGCACAGGGCCGAGGCGGTCGCCTCGTTCTCGGCCCCGAGGCTCTTCTCACGGATGGCCAGCGCCCGCTCCAGGAGCTCCCGCGCGCCCGCGAGATCACCCAGCTCCCCGAGCACGGATCCGAGGCCGTGCAGGCTGGCGGCGGTGTTCGGAGAATCCGGCCCGTAGGCCTTCTCCTGGATCGCGAGGGCGCGCTCGAGCAGCGGACGGGCCGCGCCCGGATCGCCCTGCTTCTGCAGGAGAAGTGCCAGGTTGGCGAGCGGCGGCCCCAGGCGGGGGTCCTCCACGCCCCGGGTGCTCTCCGTGATCGCGATGGCACGCTCCAGCAGCGGACGAGCCGCGACCAGCTCACCCTGCCGGCTGAGGACGTCGGCGAGATTGTTGAGTGCCACGGCGGTGTCGGGGTGTTCCGGTCCGAGCACCTTCTCGCGTGCGATCAGTGCTCGCTCGTACAGCGGTCGCGCGGCCGACCAGTCGCCGAGCTGCAGCAGCAGGTACCCCAGGTTCATCACCAACACGGTCGTGTCGGGATGCTCCGGCCCGAGCTCCGCCTCCTTGACCGCCAGGGCGCGCTCCAGCAGCGGACGCGCCGCAAGCCACTCGCCCTGCTGCGTCAGGAGCAACCCCAGGTTGTTCGCGGCCGTCGCCGTGCGAGGGTGATCCGGCCCAAGGAGCCTCTCCCGGGCCTCGAACGCGCGCTCGTACATCGTCCGAGCCGTGGCGAGCTCGCCCCGGTTCCAGTACAGGACGCCCAAGGTGTTGACGGTCGACAGCGTATCGGCGTGCTCCGGCCCCAGGACCTCTTGCTGGATGAGCAGCGCGCGTTCCAGGAGTGCCGTCGCCTCGCGCAGATCGCCCTGCTCGTAGAGCAGCAGGGCGACCCGGACGATGACGTCCGCGAGGGGCTTACTCGCCGGTCCCTCGCGGCGCTCGATCTCCTCGATCGCCTTGTGTCCCTCGGCGAGGTCCGCGCTGGCGCGACCCCGGGGATCGAGCGGGTCCGGCCGTCCCGAGGCCAGAGCGAGCGCAAAGGGTCCTCGCCCACCTTCGACCGCGCAGGCATGGGCCCGGTAGCTGCGGCCGGGCTCGAGGCGTCGGACCAGGCGGGAATGCGAGAAGACGAGTCCGTTGTCGTCCTCGTCCAGGAGCTCGTCCGCGTCGTCGCGCAGCACCAGGTACGCATCGAAGTAGTAGGAGCGGAGCTCGAGCGTGTACTCGCCTGCCTCAACGACCTCGATCCGGTAGCACTTCCCGACGTTGGGCCAGTCGGGGTGGGTCGTGCGCAGTACCTCCGTCTCGACCCGTGGGTCCCCATCCTCGATGCTCGCCTCGATGGCTGCGCCGACCTCCAGTCGCGGAAGAGCGCCGCCTGCCTGCGCGAGCAACAGGACCAGAGCCAGAATCGGCGTGCTCATGCGCCACGATGCTACTCCCATCGCGCCACGCCGGATCAGGGCGGCGGCTGCGAACTCCTCGCACCCACCGCTCTACTCCCGAGCTCCGGCGCAGCCTCGCACGGAGAAGCCGCACCGTCCGTGAGCTGGATGGGTCGGCCGCGTCTCAGGCGCTCGCGGCGACCGACTCGGGGCGCGTCACGATGCGCAGCGTGCGGTAGACCCACTCGATGCGGCGCGCGAGGGCTTCGCGGTCGGTGGCCGCGACCAGGAAGTTGCCGAAGCGCTGCGCGTGACTGCTGGTGGGCGGGACCATCTCACCCAGCCGGTAGTTGAACTTGAGCTTTCTCACCCACGGCTGGGCGCGCACCTTGTCGGCGTTCTCGAGCGCTACCAAGCGGCCGGGCTCGGGGAAGAAGTAGCGGTTGGCGACGTGCCGCTGGGCGTGCCCAACGCGCGGCTCGAGCTCGGCCCAGTCGGGCTCCTCGCCCAGCGCGATCCGGATCGCCGCGCGCACGTAGTTCACGCCGGAGGAGAACAACACGAGGCTGTCGCACAGATCGCCGCCCGAGAGGCGTGCGGCGATCTCGATCACCTTGGGTCCCTCGCTGGTCCAGACCAGGTCGCCCTTGGCGCTGCCGCGCTGGATGCCGAGCGCGCGCGCGGCCTGGACGGTGGCTTGCTCGAGCGCGCGGCGCTCGGCGCCGGTGAAGACCGAGGGGACCTCGCCACCGTTCTCCATCACCTGCGGGTGGAAGCGCGCGGCGAGCTCGTAGTTGCGATCGGCGAAGCCCGGCACCACGGCGCGCCCGTCCCACAGGATCGCCTCGCTCGAGATCTGCGGGCCCTCGAGGTACTCCTCGACCTGCACGCGGCCGCTGAACGAGAACCCGCGCGACACCTGGTAGAGCTCGGCCGGATCGCTCTTGCCGTCCTCGCTCTTCACGGCGTTCTTCACGTCGAGCACGAACACGCCGCGCGAGCCCGAACGATCCACGGGCTTCAGCACCAGCCTGCCGCGCTGGGCGAGGTGCGCGCGCAGCTCGGCCAGCGAGCGCACCTCGGCGAACCAGGGGATCGGCACGCCGCACTCCTGGAAGCGCTGCTTCATCGCGAACTTGTCGGTCGCGAGGCGCGCGCACTCGCTCGACGGACCGGCCAGGCCGAAGTGCGCGGCCACGGCCGCGATCACGTCGGGGATGTCGCTGCCCATCGTGAGCACGCCCGCCAGCGTCCCACCCGCGGCGCGGCGCTGCTCGAGAAAGGCGATGAGCGCCGGTACGTCGCGCGTGCTCACGCAGGCCGACTCCTCGGCCTCGGCGAAGCCCGGCGATTCGCCGTCCTGGTCGAGACACAGGACCGAGAGTGCGAGCTCCTGCGCCGTGCGGATCAAGAAGAGCTGGTCGGTCGAACCTCCCAGCACGAGCAGGGTGCGCTTCGGGTGAATCATGGCTTCAAGCGGCGAGTGGGACGGGTGCGGAGGCGAGCAGGCGTTCGGCCAGGCGCGCGGCGCCCTCACCCAGGCCGCGGATCTCTGCGCTGGGTGCGCTCGGTGCGCGCACGCGTTCGAAGGCCGCGCGGAGTGTCGCGCCGAGCGCGCGCTCGTCGAACTCGGAAGCCAGCCCGAGCGGCTCGAACAGCCCGGCCTGGCGATAGCCCTCCAGCACGGGCCGATCGCTCGCGTAGTTCGCGAGCACCAGCGCGGATGTCCCGAGGTAGGCCAGCTCGTACAGGGTCGTGCCGAGCGCCGTGATCGCGACGCGCGCGCGCGCCATCCAGGGCCCCAGCGCAGCGTTCGTGGGCAGTACCTCGGCCCCGACTTTCTCGGCCGCGCGCTCGATCGCGCCGCGGCGCGGCTGCATGTGCGCGCCGACGCTCACGGCCACGCGGAGGCCCGTCGGGAGTGCGGCCAGCACGCGCTCGGTCGAGCCCAGTGGATCGCTGCCGCCGAAGGTCACCAAGAGGTCGAGAGTGCGGCTCGGGGCGGGCCGAAGCGCGCGCACCTCGCGCCGTAACGGGATCCACTCCGGCCCGCGTAGGACGCGCGCGGCGTGCACGCGCTCCCACGCATCCGCAGCCACGCACAGGTTCGGGTGCACGACGAAGCTGGCCCACTCGCGCGCCGCGCTGCGGTTCTCGACCAGGTAGCTCGGAACGCCGCGGCGCGCGAGGGTGCGCAGCTCGTCGGTCCAGTCCACGAAGCCGTCCAGCCAGGCGCCGTTCGCCTTCTCACGCGCCCAGTGCGGCTGCTCGGCCGCGCTCGAAGCTTCCCAGCCCTCTGCCC
>JABFRZ010000564.1 GCA_013140785.1 Planctomycetota bacterium
CAGCCCGCGGCGGTGGGATCGGGAGCGAGGCCCTCCAGACGCTCGCGCGCCACGCGGATCGCCTCGTCGGCCAGCAGCGCCCGCGCGTCTCCGCTCGGGCTGCCAGCGGCAGCCGGTCCGGCCTCGATGTGCGCGCACAGGGCCGCGAGCTCGTCACCGAGCACGCGATCCTCGCCGCGCACGCGCGCGACGAGCTCGGCACGCCGCTCCCCGTCCAGCGCGCGCGCCTCGTCGACGAGCTCGTACAGCCGTGCGTAGCGCGCCGCGTCCATCAGCGTTCCGCGCTCAACGTCCCAGGGCTCGCCGCAGGCGCAGCCGTCCAGGGGTCCAGACGGCGAAGTGATCTTCCAGCCTCGCGCCGACCCGTTCGACCATGGAAACGATGCTCTGCGGCAGATGCGCTCGAGCAGGTTCCGGGCAGCGGATGAAGACCACTCCTCCGCCTTGCGCCATGCGGTTCGCGAAAACGAGCTGTCCGAAGTCCCGGTCCTCTGTCAGGAGGATCCGCCCGAGCTCTTGCGCGTCTTTCAGGACATCGAAATCGGGTGCGCCCGGTGCGACTTCCATCACGGCCAGCACGTCGTGCCCCGCGACCCTCAACGCCTGCACTACCCGGAAATCGCAGCTCTCGTCGGCGAGGAACTGCATCGCGTGCTCGACCTCAGGCGGACTCGGGCAGGTCCAGGTCTTCGATGTGCGCGATCTCGTCGGCGGCGAAGGCCACGGCCGCACGCACGTCCTCGCGCTTCAGGTTCGGATAGGACGCGAGCAGATCGTCCTCCGAAGCTCCCTCGCTGATCCGTCGCAGGATCAGCTCGACGGGAATGCGCGTGCCGCGGATCACGGGCTTGCCGAGCATCACATCGGCTCGGATCTCGATGCGCTTGGCGGTCGCCATGACGAAAGCGAGTGTAGGCGACCCGCGTCAGGCCCGCCAGGGTCCGCGCCTCGGCGCCGCGTCCATCAGGCGCTCGGCGCGAGCCGTCGCAGGAGCCAGGCGCGCGCCATGACCCAGTCGGCTTCGATCGTGCCGTGCGAGACCCCGAGCGCCTCGGCCGTCTCCGGGATCGTCAGGCCGCCGAAGACGCGCAGCTCGACCACGCGCGCGTGGCGGGGATGGAGGCCGGTGAGCTCCTCCAGGCACTCGTCGAGCGCGCAGAGGTCCGCCGACTCGCTCGCGCCCTCGACGACTCCCGCGTCGAGCGTGACCGCGCGCCGGCCGCTGCCGCGCTTCTCGCTGCGCGCCGCACGCGCGTAGTTGGCGAGCACCTGGCGCATGGCGAGGCTCGCCACCGCCAGGAAGTGCACGCGGTCCTTCACCACGTCGAGCCGCGGCGCGAGCTTGAGCCAGGCCTCGTGCACGACCGCCGTCGGCTGCAAGGTGTGCGCGACGCCCCCCGACCCGATGCGATGGGCGGCCACGCGTAGCTCGTCGTACACGAGCGCGAAGACCTGCCCGTGAGCATCGCCGTCGCCGGCCTTGGCGCGCTGCAGGAGGTGCGTGAAGTCCGTCGAAGGCATGCCGAGCACGACGATTCTAGCGCCGTTCCGAGGATTCAGGGGGGGAACGAGGGGCTCGCGCGGCCGCGGGCATTTCAGCACCGTGTTGCCCTCAGAGGTAGCCGATCTGGCGCAGCTCGTCGAGGGCGGCTGGTTCGTCCTCGTCCGCGCGCGGCTGGGGCTCGGCGGGTTTCAGGCCGATCGTTCGGGCGAGCTCGATGTAGCGTGCGAGCGACTCGGTGAGGAGCGCGACTCGGGCGGCGGCGGTCGCGGCCAGGTCGCGCGTCTCGTGTGGGTCGTGCTCGAGATCGTAGAGCTCGCGCCGCGCGGCGAGGCCGAGCGGATCGGTGGCTTGCGCCTCGCCGCGCTGGATGCGTGCCAGGCGTTCTTCGTAGCTCGTGAGCAACGCGACGCGCTCGTTCGGCGCGGCGGACTGGATCAACTCGACGAGCTTCTCGTGGCCCTGGATCGAGGCGCGCAGGACACAGAGCTCGGGCAGCACGAGCTCGGCCAGCACGTCCGTCGGCGGTGGGCGCGGGACGATGCGCTCGCCGGCGAGCTCGAAGAGCGCGCGAGCGTCGAGCTCCGCCTCCGCCGGCTTGCGCGCGAACATCCGCCGCAGGCTCGGGAAGAGATCGGCGACGGACACCGGCGCGGAGATCCGGCCCGGATCCAGCCCCGGTGCGCACACGACGAGCGGCACGTGCAGGACTTCTTCGTGCAGCGTCCAGCCGCTGCCGACGTAGCCGTGCTCGAGGAACTCCTCGCCGTGGCTGGCGGTGACGACGAGCAAGGTTCCCTCGAGCAGGCCGCGCGCGGCGAGACCGTCGACGAGCTCGCCCAGGCACCGATCGACGTAGGCGACCTCGGCGTCGTAGCGCGCGACGAGGTCCTGAAAAGCCGGCGTGCTCGCGAAGTCCGGCGGCAGCGAGCCGGCCTCTCTGCGCAGGGCCGCCAGGGTGAGCGACTCCTCGGACACGGGCACGTCGATGCGCGCACGCAGCTCCGCGGGCGGCTGGTGCGGCTCGCCTGCGTCGGCAAAGGCGACCACCAGGAAGAGCGGCTTCCCTCCGGCGCCGTCCACGAGGTCCAGGGCCTTCTCGGTCCCGAGTGCGCCGCTCCAGCGGCCGGGCACCGAGTCGAGCTCGAGCTCGTCGAAGCCGCGCGTGAAGCCGCGCGCGCGGAGCCCGGCGAAGTTCGTGGCGAGCGCCGTGCGGAAACCCGCGCGCTTGAAGAGGCGTGGCAGTGTGACGAGCGTGGGGTGGGGAACCGCCTCGGTGCCGGTGCTGCCGCCCTCGGACGGCAAGCGGCCGGTCCAGAGCGCGGAGAGAGCCTGCGGCCCGAAGGACGAGGCCGCGTAGGCGCGCTCGAAGAAGAGTCCTTGCTCGACCAGCGCATCGAGGCGCGGCGTGAGCGCACGCGGATAGCCGAGCGCTCCGAGGCGGTCGGCGCGCAAGGAATCC
>JABFRZ010000388.1 GCA_013140785.1 Planctomycetota bacterium
TCCTGCACCCGGTCGTGGGTCCGGCCGAGCTCGGACGCTACGACGCGCGCCCGTGGAGCGGTGCGCGCCCCGACCTGGTGCTGTTCTTGGCCGATACCTTCCGCGCCGACGGGCTCGCGGTCGGCGGCGGCGCGCGCGCACTCGCGCCGAACCTGAATCGCTTCGCGGACGGGGCGCTGTGCTGCTCGAACGCGCGCTCGAACGCCGCCTGGACCCTGCCCTCGATCAGCACGATCCTCACCGGCCTCGCGCCCGGCCAGCACACCGCCAACGACGTCGATCGCTCGCTGCCGAGCGAGCTCACCACCCTGGTCGAACGGTTGGCCGCCGCGGGCTACCGCACGGGCGCGGTCACGGACGCGGCCTTCTTCACGCCCACCCACGGCCTGGAGCAGGGCTTCGAGAGCTTCCGGCAGAACCACCCGCGCGACTGGGACCTGGACTGGAGCGTGGCGCGCGCGCGCGAGTTCCTGGAGCACGACGACGGCCGCCCGCTGTTCCTCCTGGTGCACACCTACCGCACGCACATGCCCTATCGCGTCGGCCCGGACGAGGACCTCGGGCCGTGGCGCGCGCTGAAAGCCTCCGGCTGCAAGCCGCTCGCGACCAAGACCACGCTGCCCGAGGACGAATGGCGCCGGAGGCTGGCGGAGTGCGTGCCGCGTTACCGCGAGCTGTATCACGAGGGCGTGCGCGACCTCGACCGCGGCTTCGGACTCTTCCTCGAGGCGCTCGGCGAGCGCGGGCTGCTCGCGAGCGCCTTCGTGGTCTTCACCAGCGACCACGGCGAGGCGCTGGGCGAGAACGACGACATCTTCCACGGCGGGGCGCTGTACGACTCGAAGCTGCGCATCCCGCTGGTCGTGCGCGGGCCGGGCGTGGCGCCGCGCACGCTGGCGCACGGGGCGACGCTGCTCGACCTCGCCCCCACCCTGGCCGCGCTCGCGCGCCTCGAGCGCGATCCGCGTTGGTACGGCGAGTCGCTCCTCACGCTCAGTCGCGAGCGCCCGAGCTTCGCCTTCTGGCTGCAGCGCACGACCCAGATCGCGCTGGTCGAAGCGGAACGGAAGGTGCTCGCGCCCAGCGCCGAGGCTTTCGCGCAGGGAAGCTGCGCGTTGGCCTTCGAGCTCGCTGAAGACCCGCGCGAGGAGCACCCGCTGCAGGGCGAGAGCTGGCCCGGCGAGCTCGCGCGCCGGCGCGCGGAGCTCCTGCGCACGCTGCTCTTGCCCGCGAGCGGGTCGGTCGAGGCACCCCTGAACGAGCAGCAGAAGAGCGAGCTGCGCGGACTGGGCTACGGCGGCGAGGACGGCGCGGACGAAGTAGGCGGGGAAAAGAAGCAGTGAGCTCGTCCCCGCCCTTGCCTCGCACCCGCGTGCCCGCTGACCATGGAGCGATGAGAACGGCGTTTCTGCTGGCCGTCTTGCTCGGCCTGCTCGCGGCGTGCACCGCCCCGGCGCCGCGCATCCCATTCCGGGACACCGCCTGGCACGCCTCGGCCGTGGGCGGCAAGTGGAGCGTCAGCACGTTCGTCAAGGACGCCGACGTGCTCGGGCTCGAGCTGGTGCTGGACCAGGCCGGGACGAGCGGCTGGGCCCTCGAGTTCGGCGCGCGCTACGCGAGCGGCAGCGGCGACGGGACGCGCATCGTCTTCGATCCGCTCACCGGGGTCTTCGACCAGCCGGCCGACTCGAAGCGCGAGATCGACTTCTACGAGCTGGATTTCGGCGCGCGCCAGGTCTACCGCCCCGACGAGCGACTGCAGCCCTACGTCGGCGTCGGCGCAGCCCTGCTGCAAGCGCGCAGCACCGAGCGCTGGGTGCAGCCCGCCTTGCTGCCCAACTTCCCCGCGGACACGCCGCTCGTCGAGCACGAGCGCACCAAGATCCGCCCGGGCCTGTACTTCCGGACCGGCCTGCTGTGGAACGTGCTGCGCGATCAGCTGCGCGAGAAGAGCGAGGTCCCGCTGGCCTTCGACGTGCGCACACTCCTCAGCACCGACTACAGCTACATCGAGTTCAGCCTGGCCTTCGGTTTCGGCCGCTGACGGAGCGCGGGCGAAGGACGGCGCTCACTCGAGCGGCACGACCGTGTCGAAGTAGCCGAGGAACATCTCCTCGTACGTCTGATCGCCCCAGCGCACGGTTGCGCCAGGATCGGGGTTGTTCGGGTTCGCGGTGGAGTTGTCGTAGTGCGCGATGCACTCGAGGCGCGTGCCCGCCGGCAGCAGCATCGGATCGGGCAGGATGTACGACTCCTGCCACGCGAAGTCGTAGTGCGCGAACAAGAGCTCCTGCTCGCTGCCGTCGGGGAGGTGCGCCACGAAGCGGAAGTCCTTGCCGCGCAGGTGCATGTGCGGGAAGAGCGAGACCACGCCGATGTCCGCGGAGAAGAGCCGGCTCTGGCGCACTTCAAAGCTGGCCGCGCCCGGCGGGATCTCGATGTCCTCGTCGTAGATCGAGTCCGTCAGCACCTCGAACAGCGGCGGCTCCTTCGCGAAGCAGAGCGCCAGGCGCGAGCGGTCGAAGCGCTCCTTGCCGTTGGGCGTGTAGTGCAGCTGGAACACGAGCGTCGCGCCCGCCGGCAGGCGCTTGGCATAGCCCTCGGGATAGACCGAGGGCGTGTCGCCCGGCACGTACGCGGCCAGGTACGAGCGCTCGTCGATGCCGCCGCCCGGCAGCTGCAGCGCGATCAGCACGTGGTGCACGACGTCGGCCGCACCCGGCTCGACCTCGAGCGCGCGCACCCAGCGATCCTCCGCGTACTTCGTCGCGACCGTGAAGTACTGGTAGTCCACCACACCCTCGCGCGGCACGGCGTAGCCCTCGGGCGGGAGCGCCTTCTCGGCCAGCATGTCGTACTCGGGCTCGAACACCGCATCGGGCTCGCCGATCGACCATCCGGCCGACGAGCCGCCGCCGCGCGGCATGCCGCCCTCGACCCAGGCGAGCAGCGTCTGCTTCTC
>JABFRZ010000526.1 GCA_013140785.1 Planctomycetota bacterium
CTCCTAGCGAGCGAGCAACCGTCGTGCTCGTGTGCGCGGCGGGTTTCGTGCTGTGTGCTGCGCTCGCTGCCTACGCCCTAGCGCGGAGCCGAAGCGAACGAGAGGACCTGGCGCGCACCGAGCTCGTGCTCCTGCCGCTCGCGTCGTTCGCGCTGTTGGGTGCGCTGTGGTTCGTCGAATACAGAGCCGTGGGCAGCGCGGCGCGCGCGGGCGGGCTCCTCGCGGGCGCGCTGGCCGGCGTGTGCAGCCTCTGGGTCGCGCGCAGGTTCGCGCCCAGCTTCGCGCTCCCGCTGCTCGGTACCCTCGTGCTCTCGCTCGGCGCGGTGAGCGCACTGCGCGAGTCGGGGAGCGCGCTGCACGAGTGGCTGAATGGGCCGCGCGACCCAGGCGGCGCGTCGAAGGCTCCAGCGGTCACGAGCGCGCCGCTCCCGGCGGCGGGCGATCGTCCGCCGGTAGTCCTGATCACCGTGGACACGCTGCGCGCCGATCGCGTGCTCGGCGACTCGCCCGCGCGTGTGCCCACGCCGAGCCTCGACGCGTTGGCGGCCGACAGCGTGGTGTTCACGCAGGCTCGCTCGGCCGCGCCGTGGACGAAGCCCGCGCTCGCGACTTTGCTCACCGGACTCTCGCCGCTCGTGCACGGCATGACCAATCGCCGCGCACGCTTGCCGGACGAGGTCGAGACCCTGGCGGAGCGCTTGCGCGCGGCCGGCTACAAGACCGGCGGCGTGGGGCTCAACGCGCACCTCGAGCGCGCCTTCCGCTTCGACCAGGGCTTCGACGACTATGCCTTCCCGGCGCGGGCCGACTTCGGCATCGGGCTCGGCGCGCGCGTGCTCACGCGCTTCTTCCCGACGCGCTATCCAGGAGTGTTCCCGAACACGACGGCCATCGCCGAGGTGGCCGTGGCCTGGATCCGCGCGCACGCGCGCGAGCCGTTCTTCCTGTGGCTGCACGTGCTCGATCCGCACTGGCCCTACGAGCCGCCGGCCGAATGGCTGGATGAGCCCGAGGCCGAGCCGCGCCGCTGGGGCGAGTCGGAGATGGTCACCGCCGTGCAGGCCGGCAACACCAAGCCGGGCCAGGCCGAGCGCGAACGCGTGGCCGAGCTGTACGCGGGCGAGGTGCGCTACGTGGATGCCGAGCTCGCGCGCGTGCTCGCGACCTTGCGCGAGCTCGACCTGTACGAGCGCGCCCTGATCGTGTTCGCCTCCGACCACGGCGAGGAGTTCTGGGAGCACGGCCGCTACGAGCACGGGCACACGCTCTACGACGAGGTCCTGCGCGTGCCCCTGTTCTTCAAGCTGCCCGGCGCGGATGCGCGCGCCACGGTGGACGCCGCCGTCTCGACCGAGGCGCTCACGCCGACGGTGCTCGACGTGCTCGGTCTCGCCTACGAGCCCGCGCGCATGAGCTCGCGCTCGCTCGTCCCCTGGTGGCGCACGCCGGCGGTCGCGATGACCGAGGCGCTCTTCGCCTCGGGCACCTACTACTTCGGCGAGAAGCGTGCGGTGGTCTTCGACGGCACGAAGCTCGTGCTGGAACTCGATACGGGGCGCAGCGAGCTCTTCGACCTGAGGCAGGATCCGCGCGAGCTGCACTCGCTCGTCGCGGCGCTGCCCGCGCTGCAGGCCGAGGGCCTGAGGCTCGCGGCGGATTGGCAGGCGCGTTGTGAAGGGCTGCGCACCGAGCTCGGCATCCAGGGCGACGCCACGGCGGACGCGGGCGAAGGCCTCGAGCGCATGCTGCAGGAGCTCGGCTACGCCGGGCACGAGTAGACCGGTCGAGCCGTTGCCGGCGACGCGTGCGGCTCGCTAGGCTGCGCGCACGATGGTCCGCCACGGTGTCCTCGCCTCAGCCGCCCTCGCGCTCGCGAGCTGCGCCGCGGCTCCGCAGGAGGACGACTTCTTCGCCGACAGGAATCTCCTGGGCTCGCAGGGCAATCTGGCCGAGTTCGGCCGGCAGCTCAACTTCAGCGCGGGCGTGCGGCGCCTCGAGGACGCGGACTTCGGGCGCCTCGACGGACCGATCCTCTTGGCGCTCGACTACTGCGAGCCGATGGGGCTCGAGAGCGTGCGCCTCGAGGGCGGCCTGCACTACACCTACGACGAGGCCGACGGCACCTCGGGTGGACAGGCCGTGCGCCTCAAGGGTGAGACGCTCGAGCTTTCGGCGGGGCTCAACTATTCGTACCTGCTCGCGCGCCTGCGGCCCTACCTCGGCTTCGGGGCTGCGCTCGTGTTCCTCAACCTGCGTGGGATCGACGAGGACGTGGACGCGGTCTTCGACGACGACGACGCGACCGTGGGCGGCTACGCCAAGGCCGGACTCCTGTTCCAGGTCTCGCGCACCGCGCACGTGGGCCTCGAGTTCCGCCACTTCGAGGGCGGCGAGGTCACGCTCGACGGCACCGACCTCGGCACGAACTACGACCAGTTCGTGCTCGTGTTCGGCACGAGCCTCGAGTGACGGCCGCCCAGCGGGGCGAGCGTCACCAAGAGCACGTCCTAAAACCTGGCGACCCCTGTGGCCGCGTCGTGGCTCGCGCCCGCGTCGTTGCAGCTCCTCCGAGTATCCCTGCGAATACGCGTCGTCGCTGCGCCTAGCGGTCGCGGCCCCGGCGCACCCACAGGGGTCGCCAGGTATTAGGACGTGCTCTATGGCGCGGACTCGGCGCTCGGCTGCGGCACCTCTGCCGGCGTCTTGCTCGGAGCGCGCGTCTTCTTGCGGGCCTTCTTGCGCGGCGCCGGCTCGATCTCGCCGCTGGTCGCGACGGTGGTGAAGAACACCAAGTGGTAGCCGTCCGGGTCGGCGGCGACCCAGTCGCGGATGCCGTAGAAGTGCGTCGTGGGCCCGCGCAGCGCCGCGACCTTCTTGCGCGCGGCCGCGCGCTGGTGGGCGTCGGCGTCCGGCACGCACAGGTAGATCTGCACGCCCACGCCGCAGCGGTGCTTCTTGAAGGCCTTGTGGTCCTTCTTGATCCGGCGCAGCTCGGTCTTGGACACGCCCATCTCCTTGCCTTCCTTCTCCGAGAGCGAGGCCCCGACCATCACCTCCTGACGATCGAGCACGAGACTCGCATACAGCGGCTTCTTCGCGTCGGGCCAGCAGTTCCCCAGCTTGAAGCCGAGCCTCTGCGTGTAGAAGTGGATCGAGCGCTGCGGATCTTCGACCGTCAGGTAGACGGCGTTCGGGTGGTTCTCTCGTTCGGCCATAGCGTTGCTCCGGGGGACGAAGGGGTGTGCATTGGAGCAGGCCGCGGCGGATCCTGGGAAGGGGCTCCGCGCGCCGGGTCTTCACAATCCGCGCGGACGGGCCGCGCCGACCCGTCTCAGCGGTAGTTGGCCGGGAACAGCTCGCGCTCCACGGCCTCGATCGCGATGTGCAGCACCTTGATGTGGACCTCCTGGATGCGGTCGGAGGTCTGGGCGCGCGGCACGACGATCGGGACGTCCACGCGCGCGCGCAGCTCGCCGCCGCCCTTGCCGAGCAGGCCTACGCTGGTGATGCGCTTCTTTCGCGCGGCCTCGACGGCTTTCAGCACGTTGGGCGAGTTGCCGCTGGTCGAGAGCACGACCAGCACGTCGCCCTCGTTGCCGTAGGCCTCGAGCGAGCGCGCGAAGACCTCGTCGTAACCGAAGTCGTTGGCGATGCAGGTGAGCTGCGCGGGGTCCGAGAACGCTAGCGCCGGGAGCGCGGCGCGGTCGCGCCGGAAGCGGCCGGTCCATTCCTCCGCGAAGTGCATGGCGTCGCACATGCTGCCGCCGTTGCCGCAGGCCATGAGCTTCTTTCCGCCGCGCAGGGCGGTCAGAGAGACCTGCACGAAGCGGCGCACGCCCGCCAGACACTCCGGATCGTCGAGGAAGGCTTGCAGGGTGGCCGCGGCCTCCTCGAAGCTCGCGCGCAAGAGATCGGGCTGGCTCATGGAAGCGGCATTGTGGAAGCCCCGGCGCGCGCGAACAAGTTGCCGGCCGAGCTCGAGCTCTCGGGCGCAGGTCGGGCGCAGCTCGGGTGAGGCCGACCGCCGGGTCCGGATTCGCGCGCGCTCGCCGCCCTCGCGCGGCGGACTCGGGTACCCATTCCAGAGAGGGATCGAGCCGCGCCGAGGAGGTCTCGCCGGCGGCCCTGTCGTGAATAGGGAATCCATGTCGTCACTCGCTCGTGCGCTGGTCGCTTCGTCACTGACTTTGTCGCTGGCTTCGTCGCTGGGCACTCTTTTCCTGGCCGGGTTGGCTTCGGCCCAGAGCCCGGGCGAGGTGCTGTGGCACCAGAAAATCAGCGCCGCCAAGGGCGGCGGTCCGCGCGGCATCAAGACCGACGACCAGTTCGGGCGCGCCGCCGCGGCGCTCGGCGACGTGGACGGCGACGGCGTGGGCGACCTCGCGGTCGGTGCGCTCGGCGATGACGACAATACGCCCGGCGTGTTCGACTACGGGGCCTGCTGGATCCTGTTCATGAACCAGGACGGCACGGTGAAGAGCCACTACAAGATCAGCCGCTCCTCCGCCGGGCTGCCGCTCGACCCGGCCGACGAGTGGGGGCGCACGGTGCGCGAGCTAGGTGACTGGGACCTCGACGGGATCCCCGACGTGATGGTCGGCACTTGCTACGACGACGACAACGGCACGGACAAGGGCGCCTTCTACCTGCTGCTCCTGAACCGCGACGGTTCGGTGAAGTCCTGGACGAAGGTCAGCGAGACCTCGGGCGGCTTCACGGGCGACCTCGACCCCGACGATCAGTTCGGGCGCGGCCTGCGCGTGCTCGGCGACCTGGACCTCGACGGTGTGCCCGAGATCGGCGTGGGCTCGATCCGCGACGACGACGGCGGCCGTAACCGCGGCGCCTACTGGATCCTGTTCATGCGTCGCGACGGCACGGTGCGGAGCTGGACCAAGCTCAGCGAGACCCAGGGCAACTTCCAGAGCTCGCTCTCCGACTACGGCGAGTTCGGCTTCGACGCCTGCGTGATCGGCGATCGCAACGGCGACGGCATCCAGGACATCGCCATCAGCGCGCCCGACATGAAGACCGACGGCAACCAGCAAGGGGCCGTCTTCGTCATCTACCTGAACCGCAACGGTACCGCCCAGGCCGACTTCCGCATCACCGAGAACTACTCGGGGTTCGTCGGCACCATGCTGGACTACAACGACGAGTTCGGCTGCGCGATCGAGTACCTGGGCGACCTCGACGGCGACGGCTTCGGCGATATCGCGGTGGGCGCAGGCAAGGACGACGACGGCCCGACGGGCTCGTTCGATCGGGGCGCGGTCTACGTGCTGTTCCTGAACGCGAACGCCACGGTCAAGTCCTACCAGAAGCTCAGCCGGCTCTACGGCCGCTTCTACGGTCCGATCGACAACGCCGATCGCTTCGGCACCTCGCTGGCGTGTCCCGGCGACCTGAACGGCGACGGGGTCGAGGACCTGTTCGCGGGCGTGCGCTTCGACGACGACGGCGGATCGGGCGCGGGCTGCGAGTACTTCCTGGCGCTGAACGACGGCAGCTTCACGCCCCCGATCGGCAAGTTCGCCTTCACGCCAAGGCGCGGCAAGGCCCCGCTCAGCGTGCAGTTCACGGATCAGTCCACCGGCAGCTTGAGCGCCTGGGAGTGGGACTTCGGCGACGGCACGACCAGCACCGAGCGCAACCCGAGCCACACGTACACCAGCGTCGGCCTGAAGAGCGTGACGATGGTCGTGCGCGGCCCGGCCGGCAGCAGCCAGCGCATCCTCGCGAACATCATCAAGGTGGATGCCCCGCTCCTCGCGGTCCCGTCCTTCGAGGCCGCGCCCGTGCTTGGCTTGGCGCCGCTCGCGCTGCAGTTCAACGACGCCTCCACGGGCCTGATCGCAAGCCGCAGCTGGAGCTTCGGCGACGGCGCGACCAGCAGCGAGGCAAGTCCGAGCCACGTCTACACCACCGCCGGCCTCTACACGGTCGCGCTCACGGTCACCAACCAGGCCGGCGCGAGCACCCTGACGCGCGCCGACTACGTGCGCGTGACCGACGTCCCGCCGCCCGGCGCCGACTTCAGCGCCGGCACACTCAACGGTCAGGCGCCGCTCGCGGTGGCCTTCCAGGACACGAGCTCGGGCGACGTCACGGCCTGGGCCTGGAGCTTCGGCGACGGCGCCACCAGCAGCGAACAGAATCCGCTGCACACCTATCTCTCGCCCGGCACGTTCACGGTCACGCTGACGGCCACCGGCCCCGGCGGACCCGACACCGAGGTCAAGCCCGGGCTCATCACGGTCGAGCCTACGCCCGCGCCCGAGGCCGACTTCGCGGCCGACGTGACCGAGGGCATCGACCCGCTGACGGTGAGCTTCACCGATCTCTCGAGCGGGCTCGTGACGGCGCGCGCCTGGAGCTTCGGCGACGGCTCGCACGCCAGCGACGCGAACCCGACGCACACCTACATCGCGCCCGGCGTCTACACGGTGACGCTGGTCGCCACGGGTCCCGGCGGCAGCGATCAGGAGGATCGCGTCGGGCTCGTGCGCGTGATCTCCGTCGCGCGTGGCTTGTCCGATCCCTCCTTCGAAGAGCAGCTGGCCGGCGCGGCTCCCGCCGGCGCGTGGACCGTGCTGGCTGGCGCCGAGCACGTCGTCGAGCCGACCATCGCTCTCGGCGACGGCCCGTTCCCGCTCGATGGCGCGCAGTGGCTGCGGCTCTCCTCGGTGGGCACGAGCTTCGCGCTCGCGCCCACGACGCCGGGCCAGGAGACGACCCCGGGCCAAGGCGCTGCCGGCGTCGAGCAGCGCTTTTACCTCGAAGACCCGCTGAGCGTGCTCGAGTTCGACGCGGCCTTCGTGCGCGGCGATACGCTCGACAACGACTGGGCCAGCGTGGACGTCAGCGACGGCCTCACCACGGTCAATCTGTTCTTCGCGGACGGCGCCAGCGCCACGCCCGAGACGTCCACGGTGGGCGGCCTCCCGCGCACGGCTCGCCAGCACGTCAGCGCCGACCTGCGCCAGCTCTTCCCCGGTTCGCTGCGCAACACGCGCTTCACGCTCACGCTCCAGGTCGCCAACGCGGGCGAGGACCGCGCGCCGTCCTTCGCGCTGGTCGACGACCTACGTCTGGTGCAAGCGCCCGCCACCGCGCTGCGCTACGGCTGCGACGCCGCCGTGCGCGGCAGCCTGAAGGTGCTCGCCGGCGCGCCACGCCTCGGCACCACGCTCTCCCTCGGCGTGGACAACCCGCTCGGCACGCAAGGCCCGAACTCGCGCGCCTATCTGTGGATGTCCACCCGCGCCGACGCGGCCTATCCGTGCGGCACGGGTCTCGCAAACTTCGGCATGGCCGGACCGGGCGCGCTGGGCGAGATCCTGGTGAACCGCACTTCCGGCGTGCTGCTGAAGACCGTCGTCGGCGGACAGTGGAGCACGCCCGGTTCGCCCGCGCCGGTTCCGCTCGTGATGCCGACCGCGCTCGCCTGGATCGGGCAGTCTGTCTACGTACAGGGCTACTTGATCGACGCGCGCATCACCTACGGTGTGAAGACGGGCGTCACCGACGGCCTCAAGCTCTTGATCGGCCCGTAGTCCTCACTCGAATAACCCCTGGAAGGAAGAGAGGGACGTGGAATCCGCAAGGGTCCACGTCCCTCTCGCTTTGAGTCGGGGTCCTCCAGCGCGGCGGCAACAGGTATCGAGCCGAGCCGGCGCTGCGTTAGCCTTTGGCCACGATGACTCAGAGCCTCCAGGACCGCTTCGCTCCACACAACCGTTGCTTCGGCTGCGGACCCGCGAACGAGAAGGGCCTGCGCCTGAAGAGCATCCCCGCGGGCGACGAGGCTTCCGGCGAAGTCCTGTGCGAGTGGCAGCCGGAGAAGCATCACGAGGCCTTCGAGGGCATGCTCAACGGCGGCATCTGCGGCGCGTTGCTCGACTGCCATTCGAACTGGACGGCGGCCTGGCACTTGATGCGGAAGAACGGCCTCGCGCTGCCGCCCTGCACGGTCACGGCCGAATTCCACGTCAAGCTGAGGAAGCCGACGCCGAGCGACCGTCCGGTGACGCTGCGCGCGCGCGTGGTCGAGTCGAGCGCGAGCAAGGCCGTGGTCGAGGCCACGCTCGAGGCGACGATCGACGGTCGCGTCGAGGTCACGTGCACCTGCCGGGGTGTCTTCGTGGCCGTGAAGGAAGGCCACCCCGCCTACCAGCGCTGGTAGGCACGCGGCGAGAAGAGTTTTCTAGGCCGCGCTGTCCTCGCCCGGCGTCTCAGCGCGGCCTCTGGTGACGAATCCGACGCGGATTCGCAGCGCGCGCGCGCCGATAAGTCGCGGCAGTCCCCGCCCTTCCCCGGGGCCTCCGTTCGATCCCCCGATGTCCCGTCCCGTGTTCAAGCGCGTCCTCGCCGCGCTACGTCGCTTGATCCGCCGCAAGCGCGCTCCCAGCCCGAGCGAGCAGGAGTGGCTGCGCATGATTCTGCTCGTGCGCAAGCTCCAGCACGGCCAGCACGCCTTCGTGCAGCGGCTCGACGACATCCGCGCGCTGACGGGTTCGATGGGCTCGTTCCGCTCGGATTTCGGTGCGCTGCACGAGCAGCTCGGCGCCGCGCGCGAATCGGCCGGCGACCTCGAGCGCGGGCTCTCGGAGCGCCTGGCGAAGCTCGACGGCCTGCCCGACCCTAGCGCCGAGCGCGCCGACGTGGACGGACGCCTCGCGCACATGGACGTGCTCGCAGCGCGGCTCGAGACCCTGGCTGCAGAAGCGCCTACTGGGCCCGCGGGCTCGACCGAGCTCCAAGCCCTGCTCGCGCGTCTGACGGACCTCGCGACACGTCTCGAATCTTCGCAGGAGAGCGAGCGTTCCTTCGGCGGCCAGGAAGAGCTCGCGCGACTGTACGAGCGGATCCAGGAGTTGGCCGAGGGCCTGGCGCAGAAGCGGCGCGCTCACGACGGGGACGCGCACGACGGGGACGACAACGCCGCCGATCTCGGAGAGCACGTCGAGCGTCTGGGCGAGCAGCTCGAGACCCTGGATTGCGCCCTGGAGGCGCTGGGTTCGGGCGACAGCCTGCAGATGCTAGGGAACACCCTCGCGCGGCTCGAGAAGCTGGCCCGGCGCTTCGAGCGCAAGAGCGGCGAGCTGCGCGCCAACGCCCTGGCCTCGGGCGAGATGGCGGCCCTGCTGGCACGCTTCGAGACCCTGGCCGAGCGCATCGAGCAAGCCCCCGTGTTCCTGCCCGAGCTGCCGCCCGGGGCCACGACGAACGCGCTGGATGCGTCCGAAGCCGCGCGCGAGCTCGAGGGAGTGCGCGCGGCCATCCTGTGCGAGCAGGAGTCGCGCCGGCACACCGAGGACGAGCTGCGCGCGCTCAAGGAGAAGCTGCGCTCCTCCGAGCTCGCGCGCACTCCCTCGAG
>JABFRZ010000024.1 GCA_013140785.1 Planctomycetota bacterium
CTTCCAGCGCGCGCCACAGCTCCTGCTCGTGTGCCGACGGCGCGCGCTGGAAGCGCACCAGCACGTGGCGTTCGCCGCCCTCGGCCAGTCTGCGCACGAGCTCCGTTCTAGGGATGCCGCCGCGCACGGGACGTTCGAGCACGCTGCCCGAGCGCCAGCGCAACTGCTGTGCGTCGGTGCCGGTCGCGAGGAGAGCACAGAATCCAACAACGAAGGCGCAGACGACGGATCGGGACATGGACCAAACTCCAGGGGTGGAAGGGGGAGGGGTGACCCCCAGTCAGGGAGATGAGGCCTCAGGATAGAGCGAGACGGCCGCCGGGATAGAGGTCTTGTCCCGGATCTGGCGCCATTCTTCTCCGGCTCGCCTCTACTCGCCTCCGCCTACTCGTACGGCGAGAGGATCACATCGAGCGCGTTGCAGAAGTGCTCGCCCTGGGTGCCGCCGAGGACCAGCCCCTGGAAGGCGACCGGCAGGCCGAAGAGCGCCGCATCGAGTGGCAGCGGGAGCTCGTGCAGCGCGGCGGTGCCGTCGGACACGGAGGCGTTGCTGAACATCTTGACGCCGCTCAGGGGCACCGTGCGCACCAAGAGCTCGCCGCGCGCGGTGGCGAGGCCGGTGTGCGGCTGGTCGTAGCCGACCAGCAGGGTCGGAGTGCCCACGCCCGTCGCCAGGATGCGCGTGCGCCACGTCGCGCCGAGGACCGGGTTGCCGAGCGACTCCAGGCAGGCCTGGTTGATGCCGCTCCCGTTGCGCAAGGCCACACTGGCCGGCGGCGCGGCGTACACGACGGCTGCCAAGGCGTCGTGGTCCAGCTCGTCCACGTCGAAGTCGCCGTCCATGTCCAGGACCTCCTCGGCCGCGAGCGAGCGGAAGCCCTGCGCCACGACTCCGCGCAGCGCCACGAGGTCGCCCTCGTTCTGAACCCCGTCGCCGTCGTAGTCGCCGGGCAGGAGGGCCTCGGTCACGAGACAAGCCGGCCTGCTCAGGCTGGCGCGGATCTTCTGCTGCTCGCGCAGGTGAAAGCGCATGCCGACCTTGGCGATGCCGTAGGTGGTGTGACAGTAGCTCATGAGCGTGCCGCTGTCCGGGCCCGAGCCGTCGGCGCATTGGATCGGCGGCTGGTAGTCCTGGCTGTGGACCGAGCCGAACGTGTGCCCGAATTCGTGGCACACCACGAACAGGTCCCAGTTGTCGCGGCCGGTGTGCTGCGTCGGGTACGGGAAGCGACCCGAGAGGCTGGCGACTTCGTAAGCGCGCACGTTGTCGCACAGGCCGCCCGTGCCGCGCGCCGTGCCGCCGAAGATCGGGCTGGTCAGCACCTGCACGGCCGCGCGCGGCAGGCTCTTCAGCGGGTTCGCGCTGCTCTGCCAATACGTATAGACGTTCTTCAGGTGGTTGAAGCCGGTGATCACGCCCCACGGCGGGACGGTGTTCCAGATGCGCAGGTAGCGATCGGGGATGCGCAGCTTCGCGCCCAGGTCGCGCCGGTAGACCTCGCTCGCGGCCGTCATCAGGAGCAGCGTGTAGTCGAGGCACGCCTGGTCGCTCGCGAAGCGCGCGCGGTACACGTTGTCGGCCTCGATGAAGACGTCGGCCGTGCGCAGCGTCGGCATCACGAGCGCCGCGCGCGTGGGCTCGGGTTCGGCCGCAGCCTCGAACGACGCCGTTTGGATCTCGCGCGCCAGGCCACAGGAGAATGCCTCCATGCCGCCGGTCCGCGAGGCGTGCGCCACGCTCACGAGCCCGGGCCGCTCTGCTTCGCCCGAGGACAGGAAGTAGAGCTCGCCCGCGAACGACAAGTAGCCGTGCAGCGCGCCCTCGGTGATTCCGAGGAAGGCCTGGCCGCCGCCCTCGGCGTAGCCGGCGAAGCAGCGCACACGCGGCGCGAGCAGTGCCACGCTCCCGTCCGCCAGCACCACCTGGGCACGCGCGCCGGGCTCCATCGCGCTCACCGGCCGCAGCTCGAGCCGCGCCTCCAGCCCGCCCGGCAGCGGCAGACGCTCGAGCCGCAGCACCGCGCCGCTCGCATGCCGCGCGGACAGCCGCCGGTAGTCGTCCGCGTCGAACCCGAGCGTCACCACCCCGAACGGCCCGCTGTCGGAAAGCCTTTCGAATCCGCGCCTGGCCGCATCTTGGACGCGCGCCTGGGGAAGTGCGCTCAGCGGGAGCGCCAACGAGGACAGGAAGAGGAGGGCTCGCAACAAACGGAACATCCTTCGGACTCGCAGCCGACTTGGGGGGACGATCCTCGCTTCTCGATTGGAACCATAACCCGCTGTTCGGCCGCGTGCAGACGAACGCGCGCGAAGAAGACAACCGCAGGCTGGATGAGAACGCGCCTCCGTGGGCGAACGCGAACAGACGCGCGACGAAACGCGCGTGCTACTGGGCGGCGAGGAGGCGCTGTACGATGGCGAGCCAGGTTGCGGCACCGCGGGACACGAGCACGACGAGCCTGGGAACGCGATGAACGACAGCCGACGAGCCTTGTTCGCGATGTTCCTCGTGACGTCGTGCGTGCTCGCGTTCGAGGTGGCGCTGACGCGAGTGTGCAGCGTGCTCCTGGAGCACCACATCTCCTTCGCCGTGGTGTCCTACGCGGTCCTGGGCCTTGGCCTCGGCGGCTTCGGGGCCTACGCGTGGACGGGCAGCCGACCGGAGCGTGTTCGCGCGGCGACCGACGTCGCCTTGCTCCTCATCGCGCCGCTCATGCTCCTGGCGCTGGCGAGCCTCGTGTCCTTGCCGTTCGCGGAGCACTGGCCCTACCTGCTCGGACTCATCTTGCCCGCCTTCATGGCCGCCGGCGCCTTCCAGTCCCTGATGCTGCGCGAGTATGCGGGTCGCGCCGGAGCGCTCTACGGCGCCGATCTCGCGGGCGGCGCCGCGGGCGCTTTCTCGACCGTGCTGGCACTGGGCTGGCTGAACGGGCCGATCCACACGATCGAGCTGGTGGCGCTGGTGTTGTCCGCGGGCGCCTGGCTCTGGAGCGCGCGCCGCAAGGGCACAGCGCGCGGGACGAAGCTCGTGGCCCCTGGCGTGACCATGCTGGTACTCGCATGCATCGTGGCGCAGCGGAAGTCGGGCTTCCTGAACCCCGTGTACGAGCGCGCCCCGAACAAGCTGATCACGCGGCTCCTGCAGGTCGCGGACGGCTCGCAGCTGCGCCTGCTGCCGCAACTGCAGCGCTGGGATGCGTACAGCCGCGTGGACGTGCTCGAGCGCCAGAGTCAGCGCGGGGTGGAGCGTGCCGTGTTCATCGACGGCGAGACACCCACGCCGATGCTCGCGCAGGGCGCCCTGTCGCCGGGACAGGCAAAGCTCGACATCGCCGCGACGCTGCCCGCCCTGCCGTATCGCCTGTTCGCGCCCAAGAGCGTGCTGTCGATCGGTTCGGGGGCGGGATACGACGTCGTGATCGCGAAGCGCATGGGCGCTGAGCGTGTGGATGCGGTCGAGCTGAACGCGGGCGTGCTCGAACTGGCCGAGCAGGAGAAGGAGTTCACGGGCGAGGTGTACTCACAACCGGGTGTGAGCGCGCACCACGACGAAGGCCGGCTCTTCGCGCGCCGGGCCGGCGATGCCACGTACGATCTCGTCGTCCTGGCGCTGGCGCAATCCCTGGCCGGGAACCTGCGCGAGCACGCGCTGTCGGAGAACTATCTCTACACGCAGCAGGCGCTGAGCGACTATCTGCGAGTCCTGAGGGACGGCGGCACGCTGGCCATGCTGCTCGACAACGAGGTCTCCTTGCGCAAACTCGCACGCACGGCGATCGAGCTGTTCGACGAACGCGGGATTCCAGGCCGCGAGTGCGTCGCCGTCGTCACGCACAAGAACGAGTCGCCGTACTCACAGCTGCTGCTCGTGCGCCAGCGTCCGTTCACCGCCGAAGAGCGCGCGCGCCTCTGCGACGAAATCGCCGCGCATGACTACAGCGCGCCGCATCTGCCCGCGGGCGACGGGGCCACCACGCAATTCAGCGCCGCGCAGCTGCAAGGCGCGCCGTATCGCCTGGAGCCAGCCAGCGACGATCGGCCGTTCTTCTTCAACGTTTACCCCGGCGTTCCGCCAGGTCTGCGGCCGGTGTTGTGGATTGCGAGCGTGCCCCTGGTCCTCGCCTGGATCGTGGCCTGGTACTTCGGGCGCAGGGCGGGGAGCACCGCGGGCGCCGGCGTGCGTGCGGGCTACTTCGTGTTGCTCGGGCTGGCGTTCATGATGGTGGAGGTCCTGGCGCTGCAGAAGGCCGTGCGCCTCGTGGGTTTCCCGACCCTGAACCTCGCGGTCGTCTTGGCGACGTTCCTGCTGTCGGCCGGCCTCGGGAGCATGACCAGCCAACGGATCGCGCCGGAGCGCGCGCGCCACGTCCTGCGCGCGGTCCTCGTCGTGCTCGGACTCGCCCTGGTGGGACTCGTCCCGCTGCTCGACCTCTTGTACCTGCGCTTCGACGCCAGCAGCGTGCCGGTCCGCTGCCTGGTCATCGCCGCCGCGCTGGCGCCGTTCGCGTTCGCGATGGGCATGCCGTTCCCGCTCGGACTGCGCCTGCTGCCGGCCACCGATCGGGCGCGCATTCCGTGGTTCTGGGGACTGAACGGTGTGGCCTCGATTCTCGGGTCCGCGCTGGTCGTAGCCGTCGTGCTGAAGACCGGGTTTCGCGTCGGCGCACTGCTTCCGGCCGCGCTGTATGTTCTTGCGGCCGTGTTCACCGTGCGACTGGCATCGACGCCGAGTGACTGAGACCGAGCTCGTGTCGCAGCCCCTGTAGAGTCCGCACCCCCTTCGCTCGCCCGAGCCCTCGAATCCTCGACATGCAGATCCTCGCTCTCCCGTTCTGGCTCGCAATCGTCGCGCAGGCGACGGACACCAAGACCGCAACCGACACGGACAAGGAAGCACCCAAGTGGGACGTGAACGCGCCGGGCGGAACGAGTCGCGAGTGTGCGCTCGACACGAGCACCGGCACGTGGATGAACGTGGACGTGAGTCCGGATGGGAAGGAGCTCGTCTTCGATCTGCTCGGCGACATCTATGTGCTGCCACTCGAGGGCGGCGAGGCCACGGCGCTCGCGAGCGGGATCGCGTGGCAGATGCAGCCGCGCTGGAGTCCGGATGGGAAGCGCATCGCCTTCACGAGCGACGCGGGCGGCGGCGACAACCTGTGGGTGATGGACCGGGACGGCACAGGCGCGCGCGCGGTCACGAAGGAGACGTTCCGGTTGCTGAGCGCGCCGGCGTGGAGCCCCGACGGCGAGTACCTGGCCGGGCGCAAGCACTTCACCTCGCGGCGCTCGATCGGCGCGGGCGAGATTTGGCTCTACCACGTGGCGACCGGCGGCGACGGGTTGCAGCTCACGACCAAGCGCAACGAGCAGAAGGACGTGGGCGAGCCCGCCTTCTCGCCCGACGGGCGCTTCGTCTACTTCAGCCACGACAGCTCGGGCGGCGACACGTTCGCATACAACAAGGACCCGAACGAGCAGATCTACGCCATCGACCGGCTCGAGCGCGAGACGGGCGAAATCGTCGCGCTCGTCACAGGTCCCGGCGGCGCGTGCCGGCCGACGCCGTCGCCCGACGGCAAGTCGCTCGCGTTCGTGCGGCGCGTGCGCTATCGGACCACGCTGTTCGTACTCGATCTCGCTTCGGGCGCGGCGCGGCCGGTGTGGGACGGGCTCGAGCGCGACATGCAGGAGACCTGGGCGATCCACGGCGTCTACTCGGGCATGGCCTGGACGCCGGACGGGAAAGAGCTCGTGCTGTGGGCGCGCGGCAAGCTGTGGCGAGTCGGCTTGGGAAGTGACGGCACCGGGAGCAGCGCGCCACGCGAGATCCCCTTCCACGTTGCCGACTCGCGCACCGTCTTCGAAGCCGTGCACCTCCCGGTCGAGGTCGCGCCAAGAGACAAGGACGGACGCTTCGATGTGAAGCTCCTGCGCTGGGTGCGCGTCGCGCCACAGGGCGATCTGGTCGTCTACCAGGCGCTCGGACACCTGTGGGTCCGCGCGCTGCCGGAGGGAACGCCGCGCCGCCTCACCAAGGCCGAGAACGAGTTCGAGTTCTTCCCCGCGCTCTCGCGCGACGGCAAGTCGGTGGTCTACACGACTTGGAACGACGAGGCGCTCGGCTCCTTGCGCGTGGTGGACATCGCCAGCGGCGCCGTGCGCTCCCTGACGACGGAGCCTGGGCACTACGCCGATCCCGTCTTCACGCCGGAGGGCAGCGAGGTCGTCTATCACAAGCGCGCGGGCGGCTACGTCACCTCGCCGCTGTGGTCGAGCGCGCCCGGCATCTATCGCGTCCCGAGCGCTGGCGGCGAGCCCGTGCTCGTCACCAAGGAGGGCACCCACCCGCAGTTCGGCGCCGACGGGAAGCGCGTCTACTTGATGAAGGTGAGCGAGGAGAAGGACGCCGACCGGCGCGAGCTCTTCAGCCTGGAGCTCGACGGCTCCGACCGGCGCACGCACCTCGTCAGCCAGTGGGCGACCGAGTTCGCGCTCTCGCCCGACGGCCGCTGGGTGGCCTTCGTCGAGCGCTTCCAGGCCCACCTCGCGCCCTTCGTGCCGACCGGGCGCGAGGTCACGATCGGCCCGAAGAGCACGGCCTTCCCCGTGGCGCGCGTCTCGCGCGACGCGGGCGAGAACCTGCAGTTCTCGGGTGATTCGAAGCGCCTGCACTGGTCGCTCGGGCCCGAGCTCTTCACGCGCGAGCTCAGCGAGGCCTTCCTGTTCCTCGCGGGCACACCGCCTGCTGCGATTCCAGGCGCGCCCGAGGCAAAGCCGCCCGAGCCGCCCGCGAGCGGCACGAACATCTCCTTCCAGGCGGCGCACGCGAAGCCGGAGGGCGCGCTCGCGCTGGTCGGGGCGTCGCTCGTCACGATGAAGGGCGACGAGGTGATCGAGGACGGCGTGATCGTGGTGGAGTCGAACCGCATCACGGCCGTCGGCACGCGCGCCGCGGTCGCGATCCCCGCGGGCGCCAAGGTGATCGACGTCTCCGGCACGACCATCGTGCCGGGGCTCATCGACGTGCACGCGCACGGCGCGCAGGCGAGCGACGGCATCACGCCGCAGTCGAATTGGATCCACGCCGCGCACCTCGCCTTCGGCGTGACCACCATCCACGACCCCTCCAACGACACGAACGAGATCCACGCTGTGGCCGAGCTCGCGAAGAGCGGGGCCGTGCTCTCGCCGCGCACCTTCTCGACCGGCACGATCCTGTACGGCGCGATGGGCTCGTTCGCGGCCCCGATCGACTCGCTCGACGACGCGCGCGCGCACCTGCGGCGCCTCAAGGCCGTGGGCGCGATCTCGGTCAAGAGCTACAACCAGCCGCGCCGCGACCAGCGCCAGCAGGTGCTCGCGGCCGCGCGCGAGATCGGGATCCACGTGGTGCCCGAGGGCGGCTCGCTCTTCCAGCACAACATGTCGATGGTCGTGGACGGTCACACGGGCATCGAGCACTCGCTGCCGGTCGAGCACGTCTACGCGGACGTGCTCCAGCTGTGGGGTCCGAGCGGCGTCGGCTACACGCCCACGCTGGTCGTCGGCTACGGCGGCCCGTGGGGCGAGGAATACTGGTACCAGCACGAGGACGTGTGGACGAACGAGCGTCTGCAACGCTTCGTGCCGCGCTTCGTGCTCGACCCGCGCTCGCGCCGGCGCACGAAGTACCCGGACGAGGAGTTCAACACGCTGCGCAGCGCGGGCATCTGCAAGGCCCTCGTGGACGCGGGCGGCGCGGTCCAGCTCGGCGCCCACGGCCAGCTCGCGGGCCTGGCCGCGCACTGGGAACTCGAGATGTTCGTGCTGGGCGGGATGAGCGCGCACGAGGCGCTGCGCTGCGGCACGCTGAGCGGTGCACGTTACGTGGGGCTCGACCGCGACCTCGGCTCGCTCGAGCCCGGCAAGCTGGCCGACCTGATGGTGTGCGAGGGCGACGCGCTGGCCGACGTGGCCCGCACGCGCAACCTCCGCTACACGATGCTCAACGGACGCCTGTACGACTCGGCCACGCTCGCGCCAGCCGACGGCCGCAGCGGTGCGGCCCCGCGCTTCTTCTGGACCGACATGCAGAACGGCCTGCCGGCGCAGACGAACACGGCCGAGTGCGCGGCCTGCCGGTAGACGCCTCGAGAAGCCCACCCCCCTTCGGGCGCTACATGAAATGTGAGCGTCGCCAGCTCAGAGTTCATGGTACCTTCGACCCATGCTCGGGCGGCAGGAGGAGCTCAGCGATCTGGGGCGTCTGCTCCAGACGTACCCGGTGGTCGCCATCCTCGGCCCCCGCCAGGTCGGCAAGACGACCCTCGCGCGCGAGCTCGTCAAGCACCGCCGTGGGACGGCCACCCACCTCGATCTCGAAAAACCGGCCGACCTGGGTCGCCTCTCGGATGCGTCGATCACGCTCGACCGCATGCGCGGGCTGGTCGTGATCGACGAGGTCCAACGGCGGCCCGAGCTCTTCCCGCTGCTGCGTGTACTCGCCGACCGGCCGCGCAAGCCTGCACGCTTCCTCTTGCTCGGCAGCGCCTCGCCGGAGCTCCTGAAGCAGAGCTCCGAATCCCTCGCGGGAAGGATCGCGTACCGCGAACTCGGTGGATTGCGGATGCGCGATGTAGGAGCCTCTCGCTGGCGCAAGCTCTGGCTGCGTGGAGGGTTTCCACGCTCGTACCTCGCGCGCTCGGACAAGGAGAGCTTCGAGTGGCGCGAACAACTCGTCCGCGCCTTCCTCGAACGCGACATTCCCCAGCTCGGTTTCGCGGTCCCCGCCTCGACCATGGAGCGTTTCTGGTCCATGCTCGCGCACTACCACGGACAAATCTGGAACGCGTCGGAGCTGGCGCGTTCCTTCGGCATGGCCCACACCACCATGCGACGCTACCTCGACCTCTTGCGGGACACATTCATGGTGCGCGTGCTGCAGCCGTGGGCGGAGAACCTGGGCAAGCGCGTCGTCAAGTCGCCGAAGATCTACCTCGCCGATGCGGGCCTTCTCCACGCGCTGCTCGGGATCCACGATGCGCACGATCTCGAGCGCCATCCCAAGCTCGGAGCCTCGTTCGAGGGCTACGCGTTGAGTGAGGTGACGAGCCAGCTCGGCGCGGGGCCACGCGAGTGTTTCTTCTGGGCCACGCACCAAGGAGCCGAACTCGATCTGCTCGTCGTGCGCGGACGGCGCAAGTTGGGGTTCGAGTTCAAGCACACGGATGCCCCAGGGATCACGGCCTCGATGCGTATCGCGCTGCAGGACCTGCAGCTCGAGCGGCTCGACGTGATCCACGCGGGTGCGGAAAGCTATCCCTTGTCGGAGAAGATTCGTGCGGTGTCGATCGCGAGGCTCGCCTTGGATCTCCAGCGCTTGAAGTGAAGCGGGCG
>JABFRZ010000454.1 GCA_013140785.1 Planctomycetota bacterium
GGCTCATCGCGGGCCTGCGCTCTTCCCGGCGACCCGGGGCTCGAGCCGACGACCTTCGCCTCCGCGCGCGGCCCCTACGTCGGGCGCTGCCACGCGACGCCGCGGCGCTTCGCGCGTGACCCGGCGCTCGAACGGCTCCTACGCGAACTCGCGCGCGGTTTCGGCCCGCAGCGCTGGTGGCCGGCGACGACGCCGTTCGAGGTGATGGTGGGCGCGATCCTGACCCAGAACACGGCCTGGACGAACGTGGAGCGCGCGCTCGCGGGCCTCGCGGCGCGCACGAGGCTGACCCCAGCGCGGCTACTCGCCCTGAGCGAAGAGGAGCTGGGGCGGTGCATCCGCTCCTCGGGCTACTTCCGCGCCAAGGCGAAGAAGTTGCACGCGCTGTGTGCGTGGTACCTCGAGGTCGGCGGGCTGCGCACGCTCGCGCGCGCTCCACTCGTGCGCATCCGGCCCGAGCTGCTGGCGGTGTGGGGCGTCGGGCCCGAGACGGCGGATTCGATCCTGTGCTACGCGGCCGGCCGGCGCGTGGCCGTGGTGGACGCCTACACGCGGCGCGTGCTCGCGCGCCACGGTCTGTGCGACGCCGAGCTGCCCTACGAGACGATCCGGGCCTGGCTCGAGGAGCGCCTGCTCGCCTCGCAGGCGGTGCATGAGGAGTTCCACGCGCTGTGCGTGCGCGTTGGGTCCCAGCACTGCAAGCCGACTCCGCGCTGCGCGACCTGCGCGGCCACCACGCCGCCCGCACTGGCCTGAAAGGGCTCCCACGAACGAGGCTCGAACGCGGGTGTGCTGGAGTCCCTCTTCACTCGAATGTACCGTTTCCGTCTCCATTCAGCAGACGCTTCAAGCTGGCCCGGTAACGCGGTCGTCATGTGTGTGCAACCACGAAAGGCACGACGACCATGGCTATGCAGACGACCAACCGGCTCCCGGAAACTCCGCAGCAGAACGCGAACATGAACCAACGCATTCTCGTGGTCGAGGACGAGGTGGCGCTCGCCTCCGGCATCCGCGACGCCCTGACCCACGCCGGCTTCGAGACCGAGGTCGCGCACGACGGCGCGGGCGCACTGGAGGCCTTCAAGAAGAGTCGCTTCGACCTGATCGTGCTCGACCTCATGTTGCCCGGAAAGAGCGGGCTCGAGGTGCTGAAGGAGCTGCGCGCTCTACGCCACGAGGTGCGCGTGGTCGTGCTCACGGCCCTCTCGGACGAGAGCGACGTGGTGCGCGGCTTCGAGATGGGCGCCGACGACTACATGGCCAAGCCCTTCTCGCCGCGCGAGCTCGTGGCGCGCGTGCACGCCCAGTTCCGCCGCAAGGAGATGGACTCGGCTCCGCCGCCCCAGCTCAGCCTGCCCGGCGGGATCCAGGTAGACCTGGCGCGCCTCGAGGTCCACCGCGACGGCAAGGTCCTGCCGCTCACCCCGCGCGAGGGCGACATCCTCGAGTACCTCGTGCGCCATCGCGACCGGGTCGTGACGCGCGAGGACCTGCTCCTGGACGTGTGGCACTACCGCAACGCCAACGTCGAGACCCGCACGGTGGACATCCACATCGTGGGACTGCGGCGCAAGGTCGAGCCCGAGCCGGCCAAGCCCACGCTGATCCAGACCGTGCGCGGCAAGGGCTACCGCTGGTACGCCTAGCGCGGAGGCGCAGCCTCCACGCCAAGAGATCAGCTCGAAGGCCACGGGTTGCGGAGGACCGACCTCCCTCCCATCCGCGACGCCACGGCACGGCCCCCGCTGGTGCAGCACCCGGACGATAGGGAAGACTGTCCGCCGTGCTGCGCCTGGAATCCACCACTCGCCGCTCGCTGATCCTCTACGGCGCGCTGCTCGTCCTGCCCACCCTGATCTTCGGGTGGCTGTACTGGAGCGAGCTGCAGAAGGACTTCGAGCGCGACCGCCAGGCGATCCCGGAAAAGGCCCTCGACGATGCGCACAAGATCGTGGCGCGCATGAACCAGCGCCTGGAGAACCTGCTCGAGAACGAGAGCAAGCGCCCGTTCACGCACTATGCGCCGCTGGTCTCGGCGGACGTGATGGGCGACGACCTCGTGCCCCTGCCCACGCCGCTCGAAACGAGCACGAACACCCCCGGTGTGCTCGGCTGGTTCTCCTTCGACCCGAACGGCGAAGTTCGCACGTTCGTCCGTCAGGGCATCCCCAATCGCGAGCACCAGCGCGCGGAGATCCAGTCCATGGTGCAGGACTTCCGCACCCGCAAGCCGGTCGAGAGCTCGGCCCATGGCCTCGGCAGCGGTGTCTCCAGCGCCTTCAAGAATCCGGCTCTGGCCATCCCGCTGCGTGACCTGGCCCTGAGCTTGGGAAAGGGCGACGTGGAGTGCGCGGAGTGCGTGCAACGCTGCCTGCCCCAGCTGCGGGACAAGACGCTGCAGGTGGGCGTCTCGGATTTCGAGCTGACCTTCTACGTAGACTCGGACAAGCGCCCGATCGCGATCGCGAGCCGGCGCGTCTTCAAGCGCGGCGCGCTGGACTCGGAGCTACTGCAGCAGCCCGTGCCGTGCCTGGCGCCGCTGGAGAAGGGCCTGAGCCTGAAGCAGGGCTTCGTGTTCGACCCACAGTGGCTGTTCAAGGACCTGCCCTGGGACATCGCGCAGACAGTGCTGGACCAGGACGAGGAGTTGCGCACGCCGCCGGAGGCCTTGCCGATCGACAGCATCGGTTCGCTGTTCGCCGCGATCCACATCGTGCGCGATCTGGCCTTCGAGACCTACTACCCCGAGGACGCGAACTACGGGCGCCTCGAGATCGTGATCGACGACGAGCGCTTCGAGGAGCGCGTCGCACGCCAGTCGCAGCGCTTCCTGAGCACGGGCGCGATGCTGCTCTTGACGTTGGGCATCGGCATGACCCTGCTCTACCGCAGCGTGCGGCGCGAGCTGGACCAGGCGCACCGCATGCAGAATTTCGTGGCCGCGGTGACGCACGAGCTGCGCACGCCGATATCGACCATCCGGCTGCACGCCGAGATGCTGCAGGACGGCTGGGTCGATGCGAGCAAGCAGTCCGAGTACTACGACCGCATCGTGCGCGAGACCCTGCGCCTCTCGACGCTGGTCGAGCGCGTGCTCGAGAAGAGCCGCCTCAAGGAGAACGTCACGCGCCCCGTGGCCGGCGACCTGAACCAGCACGTCTTGGCGCTCAAGGACGATCTCGTCCCGACCGGGGACGGGAAATCCGACGTCGTCTTCCAGCTCGAGCCGAAGCTCCCGAAGGCTTGGCTGACCGCCGAAGGCGTGGGCATGATCGTCTCCAATCTGGTCGAGAACGCGCGCAAGTACGCACCGCCGAGGGACGAGCCGCTGGTCGTACGCACGCGCTGGAACAACGGGCGAGTGCTGCTGGAGGTGCTCGATCGCGGGCCCGGTGTGCCGGTGGGCGAGCGCGAGAAGATCTTCGAGGCCTTCTACCGGATCGGCAGCGAGCAGACGCGCACGACCACGGGTACTGGCCTCGGGTTGCACCTCGTGCGCCTGCACGCCGAGACGTGTGGGGCCGAGGCCTCGGTCGAGGATCGCGAGCACGGCGGAAGCGTTTTCAGGGTCGCCTTCCGCCCGGCCGATTGAGCGCGGGGGCGCGGCCCGGCCGCGCAGGAGTTGGGACCCGCGCGACCTCGCGCTAGGATGCTCGCACCCTCCTTCGGGCACGCCCGCATTTAGACGTGCGCCGCGCCTGCCGAAGAACTGGGCTCGCGCCCGGACCCAACGGTCTCCAGCCCTACTTTTTCCTGATGCACGTCGTCGTACTCGGCGCCGGCCTGGCCGGCCTCGCCACAGCCTACGAGCTGAGCAGAGCGGGCATGGCCGTGACCCTGATCGAGAAAGAGGACTACGCCGGCGGCATGGCCACCAGCTGGAAGAAGGGCCCCTACTGGCTGGACCACGGGCCGCACCGCTTCCACAGCCGCGACAAGCAGCTGATCGAGCACCTGTACGAGGTGCTCGACAACGAGGTCGTGACGCGCGAGCGCATGTCGCGGATCTACATGCAGGGCAAGTTCTTCCACTACCCGCTCAAGGCCCAGAACGTCCTGGCCAACATGCCGAAGGGCCTGCTGTTCAAGGCCGGCTGGGACTACCTCACGATCCGTGTGCGGCAGTGGTTCAAGAAGATCCCCGACGACAACTTCGAGAACTGGGTGCTGAAGCGCTTCGGGCGCACGCTGTACGAGATCTTCTTCGGCACCTACACCTCGAAGGCCTGGAAGATGCCATGCACGGAGATCAGCGCCGACTGGGCCAGCCAGCGCATCAGCCAGGCGAACCTGTGGGACACGGTCAAGAAGACGCTCATGCCCCCGCGCGATGGCGAGGTGCGCAGCCTGGTGAGCGAGTTCTGGTATCCGGCGCACGGCGGCATCGGGCAGATCGGGCGCAAGTACGCCGAGAAGATCGAGCGCATGGGCGGGGTCGTGCACCTCGAGGCCCCGCTCGAGCGCATCGAGCTCGAGGGCAACCTCGCCAAACGCGTGATCTACCGCAAGAACGGGCGCGAGCACGTGCTCGAGTGCGACGAGATCGTCAACACCATCCCGCTCTCGCGTGCGCTCGAGGCCTTCCAGCCCGGAATCAGCCCGGACGTGCACGCGGCTATCGCCAACCTGCGCTACTCGGCCATCGTGTTCGTGTACGTCGAGGTGGACAAGCCCTCGGTCTCGCCCGACCACTGGGTCTACCTGCCCGAGAAGCACCTCACGATCCACCGCATCTCGGAGTTCAAGAACTTCAGCGATGACGCCGCACCCGGGGACAAGACGGTGGTGTGCTGCGAGATCACCTGCCGCGTGGGCGACGAGCACTGGAACCTGGACCTGGAGCAGGGCGCGAAGATCGCGATCCGCGACCTCGAGACGCTCGGGCTAGTCGAACCCGGCACGGCGCGCGGCCTCGACCTCGCCAAGCTGCGTTACGCCTATCCGGTCTACGACCTCACCTACAAGGAGAACCTCGAGGTGCTGAAGCGCGCCGCCAAGCGGGTGAGCAACTTCCAGACGACCGGGCGCCAGGGGCTGTACCGCTACAACAACATGGACCACTCGATCGCCATGGGCCGCCGGATCGCGAAGACGATCCTGAAGGGCGCCGACGCGCGCGCGGACGAAGTCGCCGCCGGGCAAGAGTACTTCGGCTAGCCTCCCCGGCATGGCGGTCGCCTCCGAGATTCCGGGCCTCGGCTCCGCGATCGACCCGCGCGCCTGGCAAGCGGTTGCATGCGGGCTGTGCGGCTCCGCGGAGCGCCGGCTGAAATTCCAGGACGGCCCGTTCTCGGTCGTGACCTGCGCGCGCTGCGATCTGACCTACGTCACGCCGCGCCTGCTGGACCGGGCCCTGATCGAGAAGGTCTACGACGAGGGCTATTGGCGCTCGGGCGCGCCCAAGGACCGTGGCTATGGCGACTACCGCCGCGACGCGCCGCTGTACCTCGCCACCTACCGCCGGCGCATGCGCATCGTGCGCCGCCACTTCGCGCGTCCCGGGCGCGTGCTCGACGTGGGCTGCGCGGCCGGCTACTTCCTGGGCGTCATGCAGGCGGCGGGCTGGCAGGTGACGGGGCTCGAGCCCTCGGACGCGATCCGGCCCCAGGCGGAGGAACGGCTCGGGCGCGAGAACGTGCGCGCCGGCCTGCTGGGCCAGGTCGAACTCGCGCCCGGCTCCTTCGACCTGATCACGATGTGGGACGTGATCGAGCACATCCCGGACGTCGTGGCGGCGGCGAAAGAGGTGCGTCGCCTGCTCGCGCCCGGGGGCAAGTTCCTGATCGAGACCCAAGACGTGAACAGCCTGGCCGCGCGCGTCTTGGGCAAGCGCTGGCAGCACTACAAGCACGCCGAGCACATCTACCACTTCCACGCGCGCACCTTGAGTGATGCGCTCGGCCGGGCCGGCCTGCGCGTGCTCGAGAACCGCCCCTGGCTGGGCGGCAAGTACGTCTCGCTCGGGTTCATCGCCGAGCGCGCGGGGCGCGTTCACCCGCTGCTCGCCGCACTGCTCTCGCCGCTGCGCTTGTTCTCAGGCGCCGCGCTCTACGTGAACCTGTTCGACGAGATGATCGTGGTCGCCGAGCCCGCTTGAGGGACGGCGAACGGGCCTGGTCGATCAGCCGCCGCTCTTCTCGGCCTCTGTGGCCTGGGCCGAGCGCTCGTCATCGAGCAGCCACAGACCGTAGTTCTGGCGCAGGAAGTCGAGGTCGAGCGCCTGGCCGATCTCGGCGATCGCCTGCGAACGCAGGTTGCGCTTGTAGTTCTCGTACTGGGTCGGCGACATGTTCTCGAGCGGCACCGGCCGACGGCCCGCCAGACGCACGAGGTAGGCGCGCTTCTTGTCGCGGCTGAGGCCTGCCTCGGCGACCTCGTCCGAGTGCAAGGCGTACAGCCCGAAGGCATTGGCCTGCTGGGTGATGGTGCGCAGCTCTTCGTCCGCGGGAGGCGCGTCGCGGCTGGCTCGGTTGACGAAGTCGCGCGTCTTGACCTCGAGCCCGGCCGCCTGGGCCGCGGCCCGGAAGGCCTCGTCCGTGGCGCGAAAGTGGGTCTTCTTCGAGGCTAGAGGCGTTGCCGCCGCCGCCTCATCGGGCGCGGGCTCGAAGCGCTCGAGTCCCTCACGCATGGCCTGGAAGCGCGCGAGCGCCAGCTCCTCGGCCTTGGGCCCTAGCCACTTGTCGGCCACGCGCTCGCGGATCGCCGCGAAGGGCGGCAGCATCGACTCGGTGCGCTCGGTCACGCGCAGGGCCGCGAGCCCTTGAGTGATGGCCACGGGCAACGGGTACATCGAGCCATCGGCAGAGGTGCCGAAGACCGCGCTCGCGAATTCGCTCCCGAGGTTCGTGTCCGCCGCGAAGTCGGCCTTGGCAAGCGCCTCGGGGAAGGGTTGGAACTCGAGCCCGAGCCGTGCGGCTTCGGCCGCGAGGTCGATCGCCTCGCCGTTCGTCTTGCGCGCGTTCAGGTCCTCGATCCAGCGCTGCAGCGCATAGAACAAGGGCGCCTCGGCCACGGCCTGGGGCTTGACCTCGTCGAAGGTCAGGAACCCAGGCGGCGCGTCGGGAGCCGCCGCGGGATCCGGCCTCTTCGCGAAGCGCTGCGTGTAGACACGGTTGTAGTACTGCAGCGCGAGCTCGTCGGCGGGGGTCGGCTGGGCGCCCTCGGGCGGGACCTCGGGGTAGGCGAGCAGGAGCTCGGCCGCCGGGGTGGTCTCGGGGTCGCGGTAGAGCACCAGCTCCGCCCTGCGCAGCTCGGCGGTCTTGAACTCGGCCGTCTCGCCCTCGGTGAGCTTCTCGAACCAGGCCTGGAGCCCCGCGTCGTCGGGCAGCGACTGGCGCGCGTCCTCCTTCAGGCTCGTCGCCTCGAGGCTCGCGAAGTCGAAGGCGAACTCCTCGTTGTCGCGGTGCCATTGCTCCTCGATCTTGGCCGGATCGGGCAGGGCCCCGGCGAAGCCGACCAGCTGCTGGAAGCGCGAAACGCGCAGCAGCCTGCGAATCGCCTCCTCGACCGTCACCTGGTCGAAGCCACGCGCGCGGATGGCCTCCTTGAATTGCTCGCGTGTCCCGCGCTGCATCTCGAGGAGCTGGTTCAGGTGCGCGGCCAGGTCGGCGTCGGTGACTTCGACCCCGGCGCTCTCTGCGATGCGGTCGAGCACCAGGACCCGCGTCACGTCACGCTTCTCCTTCTGACGCGTGTCGATGCCGAGCTGGTACCCGAGGAAGCCGTCCACCTCGAGCGCGTCCTGCACGCTGCGCTGCGCGACCAGGAGATCGACGGCCTTCCACTCGACCGGCTCGCCACCGGGCAGGTGGAAGCGCGCGACGACCGGGTTCTGCGAGCCGCCGGCGATCCCGAACATCGCGCCGGGCACCAGCCAAATCACCATCAGAAAGATGATCAGCCCGATCAGGAACAAGAACGTCCCGCGCGAGACGCCCTTGGGGACGTGCAGGGTGTCGTCGTCGTGCTGGCCGGATCCTCCCGCGTGGGAGTCCTTGCCCGCGGAACGGGCAGGTACGGAGGCGGTCGAATGCTTCGGCGGCTGGTTGGACATGATCCTCCGCGCCCAAGCTGCGGCGGGGACGGGCTGGAACGGTGGAAAAGGGAGGGGAGTCTACGGGCGCGGGCGAGCGCCGCGCAACGGATGGCGCTCAGTCCTCGTTGAGCTCGCCGTCGCGGGGCAGATCCTTCAAGGCCGAGAGCCCGAAGCGCTCGAGGAACTCCTTGGAGGTGCCGTAGAGCAACGGCGCCCCGGGCAGCTCGGCCCGTCCGGTGATCCGCACCAAGCCGCGATCGACCAGACCGCGCAGGACCGGGCCCGCCTGGACCCCGCGAATGGCCTCGATCTCGGCCTTCGAGACCGGTTGGCGGTAGGCGATGATCGCAAGGGTCTCGAGCGCCGCGGCGCTGATGCGCTCGGGCTTCGGTTCGGATCGCAAGCGGTTCACCACGTGCGCGAACTCGGGGTCGGTCAAGAGCCGCCAGGCGCCCGCGACCTTGCGCAGGACCAAGGGGAGTTCGCTCGTCTCCAGCTCGGCCCGCAGAGCGTCCAGGGCCGCCACGACGCGCGCGGGCGCCGGGCGCTCGAGCAGCTCGACGAGGCGCGGGTGGGACAGCGGCTCGCTGGCCGCGAAGAGCAGCACGGTGAGCTCGCGTCGCAGCTGCTCGTCGCTCTTCTGCTCGCCGGGGCCGAGCCTGACCTTCTCGAAGGCGGGCCCGCTGGAGGCTTCGAAGGTGGCGTCTTGCGGGGCACCCTCCGGAGCACCTTCGGGCGCCTCACCCGCGCTCGAGGGAGTGCTCTCGTTCACGGCGATGTCGAGCTCCATGGAAGCCGCAGGATCCGCTGCGAGGGGTGCGAGATCAAGACCACGCTCCTGGAGCTTCCTGGGGCGCGCTAGCGCGCCGCGCCGATCAGGCTCCACAGCGGCCCGAGGTCGATCGGGTAGCGCTTCTCCATCGAGAGCTTCCAGTGCACGAACTCGGCGTCTTCGACCGGGTAGCGCGCCAGCGCGGCCTCGACCGCCGACTCGATCGCTTCCCAGTCGCCCTCGAACGGGGCGCGGCGCTCCTCGACCCGGATCCAGAACTGGTGGTCGGAGATCGCGAGCGGCCCGGCCACTTCCCCCACCGGCGTCTGGAAGGCGAGGCGCGCGAGCGGCGAGCGCTCCTGCGGCACCACGAAGGGCACCAGGCCACCGTCCTTCTTCGAGTCGTCCACGCTGAGCTCGCGCGCGACCTCCGCGAAGTCGCGGCCCGCCGCCAGGGCGGCGCGCACCTCTTCGACCCCCTCGGCGGCGGCCACGATCAGGCGCAGCCCGACCGTTTCGCTCGCGAGCGAGGCCGCGCGCACCGCGCGCTCGGCCAGCATCTGGCGGA
>JABFRZ010000224.1 GCA_013140785.1 Planctomycetota bacterium
TCCGAAGATTGCGCCACGTCGAAGCAGCGCTCCATGCGCAGTTCGTTGCCGCGTCCGAGCACGGCCACGCGCAGGCCGGAGCCACACGCGCCGACCAACGTTCGATCTCCGAGCCGAATGATCTCGCCAACCCGCTCCTGTCCCCCACCGAGCGTGGCGGCGGGGAGCAGCGGCCCCTTGGCTCCCACCACGATCTCCAGCGCGCGATTGGCCAGCACTCCGTCTCCGGCCAGAGCTGGCGCCGGGAACAGCGTGCGCCAGTGGTTCAACGCCAGCGTCAGGGCCAGCCACACGAGCGAGAGAGCCAGGACGCCGCGCACGCTAGATCTCGAACCGGGAGGGGATCGGCCCGGACTCCGGCGCGGCCGCGAGCACGAACTTGGAGCAGCGTCCGAGCGGAATCGGCAGGCGCGCGAGGATCTCGCGCGCCTGCTCGAGATCCTCGGGCGCGCACTTGAGCTCGAGCACGAGCACGCGTGGCGAGGGCGTGCGCTCGGCGTCGGACAGGCGCGCGAGCCGGCGTTGGTCGAAGAAGCAGAGCTCGCGGTCGAGCGTCAGGCGCACGCGCCGGTCGGCACTCGTGAAGTACTCGCGCCGGTAACGCACCCACTGCGCGGGCTCGAGCGCCGCCAGATGCGCGCGCCACAGCGGATCCACGCGCCGCGCCAGTTCCAGGACGAAGCTCCGGCGCTCTGTGCCTGCGATCGTCAGCGGCTCGGCGAGGCGCAGGCTCTCTTTCCAGCCGAGCGAGTTCTCGCGGCACTTGCGCTCGAGCACGCCCTCGACCGCGCCGGTCCCGGCTCCGTACCAGCGCACGCGCAGCTTCTCGCGCACGGACAGCCCGGCCAGGTTCTGCTCGAGCGCGCGCCCGAAGCACGTGTCGAGGTAGAGGCTCTGCACCAGGCGCGGCGCGTGCAGCGCGCGGATCCCGGCCCGCTCGAGGCGCAGCGCCATGCGCACCTCGGCATAGGCGGCCTCGTCGCTCACGAGCTTGAACTCGTGGCGCAGCCCTCGACGCTCACTTCGCACGTCCAGGCACGCCCGGCTCGGGGCCGATCGCTCGCCCTGAACGCTCAACCGCTGGTCGGAGCTCGTGTCGGTCATGGCGCCGTCCGGGCGTCGCGGCGCGGCAGGATAACGCGCAAGGCGGCGCAGAGGTGCAGCACGGAGCGGGTTCCCCCGCTCTCGCCTGCTCAGCGGCTGACCGCCAAACGCCTCCGATCCGACACCGCGCGCGGTGCCCGCGGTCCTCGCCCGGCATGGATTGCCGGCAAGATCCAACTCCGCGCCTCCGGCGCCGCCGCGAGCCCGAGCGCGGAGTGCTTCACCAGGTGCTCCTGCGCCACCTCCAGACCTTCCTGGCGCGCACGGACGAGCGAGCCGGGTCAGGGTTGCCGAGATTCGTGCGGCGCGAGCTCTACCGCTACCTCGACTGCGGCATCCTGGCCAACGGCTTCGCGCGCCTGCACTGCGCGCAGTGCGGGCGTGACGAGTTGGTGGCCTTCTCCTGCAAGGGCCGCGGCTTCTGTCCTTCCTGCTGCGGCCGGCGCATGGCGGGCACGGCCATGCACCTCGCCGACGAGGTGCTGCCCGCGGTCCCGATCCGCCAGTGGGTGCTCTCGTTCCCGTACCGCGTCCGCTTTCTCCTCGCCCATGACGCCAAGCTCTGCGGCGCGGTGCGGCGCATCCTCGTGCGCACGCTGCTCGGCTGGCTGAGGGAGCGCGCCGAGAGCGCGGGTATCAGGGCCGGTCGTTCGGGCGCGGTCGTGGTGGCGCAGCGCTTCGGGAGTGCGCTCAATTTGAACCTACACTTCCATGCGCTGGTGCTCGACGGCGTCTACTCGAACGCGAGCCCGCTCGAGCGGCCCGTCTTCCGGCGCAGCGAGCCGCTCACCGACCAGGATGTCGTAGAGCTCACCACGCGCCTCCACCGGCGCATCTTGCGCTACCTCTCGCGCTGTGGGCGGCTTCCGAAGGACGAGCCGGCCGGAGAGGAGCTCCAGCCCGACGAGCCGCTGCTCGCAGAGCTCTACGCCGCTTCGGTGCAGGGTCGGGTCGCCATCGGTGAAGAGAGCGGCGCCAGCGTCGAGCGGGTCGGCCGCCGGCGCGATGCTCGGCCACTATTCCTGCCGGGCGAGCTGTGCTGCCACATCGACGGCTTCTCGCTGCACGCCAAGGTCGAGATCGCGGCTCACGATCGCGACGGGCTCGAGCGCCTGTGCCGCTACCTCGCTCGACCTCCACTCGCGACCGAGCGCCTCTCGATCGCGAAAGATGGGCGCGTGGTCTACGCCCTGCGCCGGCACTGGAAGGACGGCACCTCAGCGGTCGTGTTCGACCCGCTCGATTTCATCGCCCGGCTCGCGGCCTTGGTGCCTCGCCCCAGAACCCATCTCTTGACCTATCACGGCGTGCTCGCGCCGGCGGCCGAATGGCGCGACTGGATCGTGCCTGGCGAGGCGAGCTCTGCTCGCCGAGAGCCGTCGCAGTCCCTCGCCGCCGAGGCGCTGAGACCGAAGCCGCGGTCTACCTGGGCCGAGCTCTTGAAGCGCGTGTTCGAGATCGACGTCCTCACCTGTCCCTGGTGCGGCGGAAAACGCAAGCTCATCGCGCTGCTCACCGACGGCAAGGTCGTGCGCAGGATTCTCGAGCACCTGGGTCTGCCTACTACGGCACCCACCCTCGCTCCGGCACGCTCGCCGCCCGAGTTCGAGTTCGTCGGCTAGTCGCCGCTCGACGGCCCTCCCGTACCGGCCCCGATGGTGCTAGCCAGGGCTTTCGTCGACCGGGGCCGCGAACCTCACCTCCTCCGACATCCTCCCACCCTTCGGGAACGTGGCTCACCCCAGAAAGGCCTCTACACAGGCCCAGGGCCTACCTCCCGCCGGTGGCTTCCGCACCCCCGATCTGCTTCCCGGAGGGGGCGGTCCAGGGGTCATGCGCTTGCACCGACTATCCTT
>JABFRZ010000320.1 GCA_013140785.1 Planctomycetota bacterium
AGCCGCAGCCCCGCAAGGGCGCGAAGCCCGCGCCCTCCCACGCCGCGCACCCCGCGCACGCGCCGCAACGCCACCGTCACCGAGCCGCGGCGGGTGCGGGCCAGCAGCCGCTGGCGGTGTACATCCTCATCGGCATCGGCGGGATCGCAGGCCTCGTGGGCCTGTACTCGTTGTTCCCCGAGACGCGCGCGCCCTCGTTCGGGCAGGCCCCCGAGGAAAAGGGCGCGCCCGCCCTGGCGATGCCCGCGAAGAAGTACGTCGCGGCGGCTCCGCTCGCGCCGGCGCCGGAGGAGCGGCGGGCGCTCGCGCTCGAGGGCGCGAAGGTCGTCCACCCGCCGCAGAAGCTCGAGCACCTGGCCGACACGAGCGCCGACGTGCGCACGCGCATCGACAACGCGCTCGCCAAGCTGTTCGACATCAGCTATCCACGCGCGAGTACCGCGGCCTCGCAGGAGCTGGTCCAGATCGGCAAGCCCGCCATCCCGCGCGTCCTGTCGGCCTGGGTCGATCTCAGCATGAGCGACGACAAGGACGCCATCCGCGCGAATCTGCTGGATCAGGTGCTGCGCGAGATCTCGGGCCTCGGGAGCAAGTATCGGCCGCAGGGCAGCACGCCCGCGGAGGTTCGCGGTCGCGAGCGTGCGCGTGACGCCTGGTTCCAGTGGTGGGGCGACGTGGGCGAGCGCTTCGGCGTGGCCCAGCCCAAGAGCGGCGGGTGAGCCGCTCGGCGGGCCGCTCCTTGGGCCGGCCGATCAGCCGCCGGCGGCCTGCTCGAGCTTGGCGACGCGCTTCTGCAAGGTCGAAACCTCGGCCCCAGCGGCCGCGGCCTCGTAGAGCCACAGCGTGAAGAGCGGATCGGTCTTCGAGAGCGCCACGCCCTGGCGCACGAGCGCGATGCGGCTCTCGGGCGTGTCGAACGTCGCTAGCAGGCTGCCGGCGACGGCCGCGGCCTCCTGGCCCCGCGCGTCGGCGAGCAGCGCCCCGTAGAGCTTGCTCAGGTTGTCGGTCAACGCGCGCCGCGCATCGCTTTCGACGCTCTTCCGCGCCTCTTCATCCTCGACCGCGGCCAACGCGGCCGTGCGCTGCTGGTAGGCCTCGACCAGACGCTCGGCGCGCCGCCCGACGTCGGGGACCAGCCGCACGGCGTCCTGGTGGCGATCTTCCTGCATCAGGGCGTCGAAGATCTCGTCCACGATGTGGTCAACGAGGATGGGGTCGGCCGGCGCACCCGCCTGCTCTGCGAGCGATAGACGCCCCTCTTCGTCGCGACGCGCCTCGTACCAGGCGAGCACGCGCGCGCGCGCGTCGAAGTAGTGGCAGAAGGCGCTCCACTCCATCCAGTCGAGCTCGGCCGGCAAGGGCGTGGCGTCCACCTTGGCCTGCAGCTCGGCGAAGATCTGCTCGAAGGCCTTCTTCGCGGGCGCGTGCGCTTCAGCCAGCTCGGCCATGTCGCGCAGCATGAAGGAGACGCGCACGCCGCGGAAGGCCGGCTCCGCGCGCGTCGCCGGCCAGAGCCAGAGGTAATGGAAGAGAGCCTCGTCGTGCAGCCCGGCGCGGCGGAGCTCGCGCGCCAGCTCGTGACGCGCGGGCATGTTCTGGCTCTCGCGCAACGTCTTCGAGCGCGCGAGCAACTCGTCGCTCGCACGCCTTCCCGCACCGAGGTCCTTGGCCCAGGCGAGGAAGCGCGGCGCGTCGCGGTAGCCGACGAAGCGGTCGAACTCCTGCCCGTCGCGCAGGGCCACGACCGTGGGCATGGCCTGGACCTTGAAGCGCCGCGCGAGCTCGTCCTCCTCGTCCACGTCGATCTGCAGCGCGATGGCGTGCGCGCCCAGCCACGCACGCACCTCCGCCGCGGCCCAGGTGTCCTTGTCCATCCTCTTGCATGGCGGACACCAGCTGGCCGTGAAGTCGATCACGAGCAGCTTCTTCTCGCTCTTCGCCTTGGCGAGCGCCGGCTCGAAGCCGAGCTCGCTGAAGGGCTCGCCGGGAATGCGCGCGGCGCTCGAGACGAGGACGAGCGTGAGCAGTGTGCAGAGCATGGCGTAGCTGCGCAGGGTCGGCGGCGCCAATCTACCCCCTCGTCGGCCAAATGCGGCTCGCCCGTAGCGGCTACTCGCGCTTGACCTGCTTCGCGCCCTCGGCCTCAGCGCGCTCGCGCGCTGCCTGCGTGGCGCGAATCTCCTCGAGGACGGCGGCGAGCGCGTGAGGCGACAGCGGGGCCGAGCGCGCGCGCTCGTACTGATCGAGGGCGAGATCGAACTGGCCCTCGGCCGCCAGCTCGCGCGCGCGCGTGACGTGCAGGATCGTGCCCTCGCCCACCTCGCCCTCGAGCGGCACGAGCTCGAGCAGCTCGAGCCAGGCCTCGCCCAGGAAGGCCTCGCGTACGCGCGCGCGGACCTCGAAGCGCTGGTAGATGCGCGCGCGGCGCACGAGCGGCTCGAAGCCGCCGCCGCGGCGCACGAACAGGCGTCGCGCCGGCGTCTCGAAGGCGGCGCGCTCCCAGTTGAGGGCCTCGTCGGGCCAGACCTCGAGCGCCAGCCAACGCGCGGGCTCGAAGCGCGAGAGATACGGGTTCCAGTCCTCGACCAGGGCGCGGAACTGCAACACGAAACGCACTTCCAGGCCGAGGTAGCGTCCGGGCTGGGCGCGCAGCGCGGAAAGCGTCACCGAGCGTGTCGCCTCGACCGTCGCTGGAGCCTGCGTTCCTTGTTGTACCGAGCTGCGCTGCACCGGACAGGGAAGCAGGAGCGCTGCGAGCGCGACGAGGGCCGGGTTCACGGCCGCGTCTATCGGCGCGAGAAGGAGTTTCCTGGAGCGGCCTGGCTTCAGCGCAGTGTCAGCGCGCGCGCGAAGGAGCGAGTGTCTCGCCTCCGATCACCACCTCGCGCAAGGCCAGGGTGCCCGGCTCGAGCGCGATCAGGTCGGCGTGCGCGCCGGGGACGAGCCGGGCACCCTGGCCT